>JBIKTT010000360.1:0-3562 GCA_044347925.1 Phycisphaerales bacterium | reverse complement strand
GCTCGCTTGCCTAAACCGTCCTTATTGATTTGATCCGCGCGACGGATCGTCGAAGGACCCTGAACACAATTCGGTTGATGTCGGGCTGCGAATCCGCGGCGCGGTTTGGCCGCGCTCCGGCTCCGGGCGGGGTGGGCCCGCAGGAATCGCAAGCCGGTCTGTACTCCGGCGGTCAGGGCCTCCGGCGCTGTCGGTCGTCCGCGTCTTGCCGGCCGACGGTCGCCGTTCCTGATCGTCGGGGCTTGAAGATTGTGTTTGGATGTGCGCCCGGCGCGTTCGCGCTGGTTCCGCGTCGGCGTTCTGCCGGCGGGGTCGGGCTGCATGGGGTGGGGTCTCCCTCCTTCGGGAGGGGTTGCGTTTGGGAGTCGGTCATGAAGCTGTCGGCCAAGCATGCCAAGGTGATGGCGGAAGCCCTGAAAGCCCTCCGCGCGGGAAACGGGCGCAAGTTCGACGACGTGCTCTGGCTTGGTTTGGGCGATGGATGCGCCGAGGCGTACACCGCCCTGACGCGGCACGGGTACATCGCCAACGAAGCCGACATCGAGCAGGTCCAGCTGACCGACCGCGGCGTGCTCTTCCTCCACAAGCTCACCGAGTCGATCGTGTTGGTGGCGTGAGCCTCCCCATCGAGCGTCGGAAAAAGGGCGGGGGCGGGCCGAAAGGCCCGGTCACATTCTCCCCGGAACCCTCCCGACCTTCTTCGGTCGCTCGAGCGGTTCCGACCACCGCCCGTGTAGACTCCGCCCATGTCCACCCTCACCGCCGATGAGATCCGCGTCCTCGGGGTGCTCGTCGAGAAAGCCCTGACGACCCCCGCTCAGTACCCCCTCAGCCTCAACGCCGTCGCCGTCGGCTGTTCACAGAAGAACAACCGCAATCCGGTCCAGGAATTCACCGAGGACCGGGTTTACGACGCACTGGACAAGCTCAAAGCCAAGGGCCTCGTCCGCGAAGCCATGCTGAGCGGAAGCCGGGTCGCCAAGTTCCGGCAGGTGGGTCTTGAATCCCTCAAGGTCACCATGACCGAGCTTGTGGTCTTGGCCGAGCTCATGCTGCGGGGTCCGCAGACGGTCGGCGAGATCCGTGGGAACGCTTCGCGGATGCACCCGATTGAGAGCTTGGAATCGTGCCAAGCGGTGTTGGACGGGTTGATGCGGAGAGGCCCCGAAGCGGGCGGCCTGATCGCGGGGCCACTCGTGAAGGAGGTCGCCCCACCGCCGGGGTCTCGGGCTCGGCTCTTTGCTCAGCTCTTGTCGCCGGATGCGCATCCGGTGGGGGTGGTCGTCGCAGAGCATGTCCCACGCGCGGGTTCGAGTTCGCCGCACACTGATGTCGAGGCGTTGCTTGCCCGGGTTGCGATCCTTGAGGAGCGTCTCGGACGTGTCGAAGCCCAGCTCCGAGCGATCAGCGGGGCGACGGACTCGTGATCACGTCGTATCGCGTTCAGAACGGCCTCGCCGTTCTCCTGATCATCGGGAGCGCGATCGGAGCTTTCTCGTGCTATGTCACGCTTCGAACGCCGCCGGGAGTTTTCCACCGCGCACAATTCTGGCCGGTCCGTTCACCGGACGGGCATATCACCATCCTGCCCCCTGCTGGACGCATCCCCGAGAACTCGGTGGCGAACGCAGCGGTCTTCGTCGAAACATTGCCAGTTGCTGGATGGCGTGGGCTCTTCTACTACCGAATTCGAGTTCAGAGCTCGGTTCATTGGTGGCCCGACAAGCTTCCACAAGTCGATGTATCGCCTCTCCTGATGGCGGAGGGCGAGAAAGTCGCGGGACGGTTGATTGCGGATGCGTCCGAGGGCTTACTCGCGGCTCCCACACTGGCGGAAATTCGCCAAGGCGAAGCCTTCTACCCCGGAAACGTCGCTCGATGCTCCACCATGGTCGCGTTCATCCTCACAGGAATTCTCGGGTGCGGATGGCTGCGCCGATCCGTCCGGGGTTTCTTTCGGCTGGAGGAAGGCCGGTGCGTCGCCTGCGGATACGAGATTCCGATGGCGACGGAGCGGTGTCCCGAGTGCGGAGCGATCTTCAAGCCGTACCAACTTCGGATCGCGGCGGAGGTACATGCGGGGTCGAAGGCTCCGGTTTCAACTGTCAATCCACCGTCACCAGAGGCCTGAGCTTCTCGAGCTTGGAAGGTCCGATTCCGGAGACCTTGTCGAGCTCGGAGATCGTGCGGAACTTGCCGTGCTTGGTGCGATACTCGATGATCGCGAGCGCCGTCGCTTTGCCAACGCCGGGGAGCAAATCGAGCTCCTCGGCCGTCGCGGTGTTGAGGTTGATCTTCGTGGTGAGCGTCTTGGCTTGCCGCGTGTCTTCCGCCGCCGGTTCTGGAGCAGGCTTTTCAGCGGCGGGAGTCACGACCGTGCTCGCGAGAGCGGCTGGGCCCGCGGCAAGCGGCTCGCCTCCGATCTCGGTCGCGACGGGCACGACGGGCGGCGGCACGTTGACGATAATCGTCGGCGGCAGCGCGGGTGTGGCGACGGGAACGGGTGCCGGCTTGTCGAGCATGGCGGGCGACGGCGACGGCCAGACGGCCCACGCGAGGCCGACCATCGCCGCGCCGCCGAGCACGCCCACGGCCGCCCAGACCGCAGGGCTCTTCCGGGATTGATTCACCATCGGCAGGTCGCCATCATCCATGCTCGGAGCATACTGGATGAACATGCCTCTGCCAAGCGGGCTCAATGCAAGTTGCTCTGGGCCTGCTCGAAAGTGTGCTTTGCGGGACTAAGCTGGCACAATATTGTGCCGCGATCTTAGAAGTTCCCGAGGTTCGGGATACCCGAAGCACCCTTGCCGTCTTTGAGCGCCTGGCGGACCTGCGCCAGACGCACCAGCACGGGCCGGGGCGCTCCATTCGCCGAGCAAAGCCCGCCTGCCGGCATTTCATCCATCGCGCCGCCTTCGAGGCCGTCCGCGAGCTGCTGCCAGCAGACGGACTGCACGAACGGCTTGGATGCGATGATCGCCATCGCCTGGCTGGTCCAGTCCGCTTGCACTTCCGGCGACCACTCGTACCGCCACGACCCGCCGTCGAACGCATCGAGGCCCTCGGCGCCGTCCGCACCCTCGGTCCGGGCGATCGCGGGGATCGCCGACGCCGGCACACCGAGCGCCGTCACCGCGACCGGACGGTTGAACGCCGCGTACCGATCGAGCATCGCCGACAAGCTCATCAGGTCGCGCGTCGAGCGGCCCGAGCCCGGCTGTCCCATCGCGACGCGCACGCCGAGCGTGTCGAAGTTCAGCCCGACCTGCATCAGCGCATCGGCGTACAGGAGCGGCGGCAAGGACCGCTTGCGCGTCGTGTGGTACTCGCCCCACGGCTCATCGATCGCGATCTGGATGCGAGCTTGCGGCTGAAGCTTGCGCACGACCGCGACGCCGACGCGGGTGAGGTCGATGATCTGGTCGATCGAGAGCTTGAGATCGCCGTTGACATGCAAGCCTGCGGCGACGGTCCAGCGGCCGACCGTGCGACGGTACCGCGTCACGACGGCCTGGATGTGCTCGACGACCAGGTCGCGGAGCGTCTCGTAGTCGTTCTC
>JBIKTT010000188.1:0-5255 GCA_044347925.1 Phycisphaerales bacterium | reverse complement strand
CGCGCCGGCCCCCGACCCGCGGACAAGCCGTTCACCTTCGGCTCCTTCAACGCCGTCAGCAAGCTCAACCCCGGCCTCCTCGCCGCGTGGGCCGAGATCCTCCGTGCCGCCCCGGCTTCCCGCCTCATCCTCAAAGCCGCTTCCTTCGACGACCCCGGCGTGCGCGAGACGACGATTCGGAAGTTCGAAGCTTCGGGAGTTGCGGGGGACCGCGTCACGATCCTCCCCCCCACCGCTTCCCGCCAAGCCCACCTCGCCGCCTACGCCGACATCGACCTCGCCCTCGACACCTTCCCCTACGGCGGCACCACCACCACCTGCGAAGCCGCATCCATGGGCGTCCCCACGCTCACCCTCCGCGACAACCGCCACGCCGGCCGCGTCGGCGCGACGATCAATCACGCTCTGGGCCAAAGCCACCTGATCGCGGAAACCGTGCCGGACTACGTCGCCACCGCCGTCAAGCTCGCCACCGAATCCGCCACCGGTCGCCACGACGTTCACATGGTTCGCGACCGCCTCCTCGCAAGCCCACTTTGCGATGCCAACCGACTCGCGACGAGCTTTACCACCACGATCCGTAAGCTGTGCGACTGACTCTGGCAAGCAGCGGCTCGTGCCCAAAACGAACCGCCGCACCAACGCCGCGACGCCTCAATCGCGGCTTTACTGCCCCTGCGCCATGCTGTACCCCTTCACACCGTCGAACAAACGGAGCAGTTCGTACGAGCAGACCGTGAAGCTCTCGGCAATCTTGTCCATCAGCGCCACGCAGCGGCTCTGGCCGAAGGTGCCGGGCGCGATCCCGTCCCGCAGTTCAAACCGCACGCGGTAGTAATCCACGCACTCGGTATACACCGAGCCCGTCGGCCACACCTGCGTCCCGCGGTTGCTGATGATCGTGAGCTTGAACGGCGTGTCCTGGCAGACGCGGTTCATCTCTTCCGCCAGCGAGATCGGCGAAAGGGCCGTATCCAGATAGATATCGCAGCCGACCACCTGCGTCTGCAGGTTCTTGAACGTCCGGATCACCTGCTGCCCCGTCGGCGCGGGCGGGCGGATGAAGCAATGGTCCCCGGCCTGCGCATCGGGGATCGGCGTCACCGTCTTGGGCGTGTTGCCGAGGTTATCGATGATCGCCTTCGTGAATTCCTTGGTCCCAACCGGCGGCGTCACCTTCGCGCCATTCGTCCCGTTGGTGTAGCCGAAGTCCCCGGTGTGGATGCCGGATTCGAGCGTCGCGAGCAAAGCATTCTCGATCGTCGCCGCTTCCTTGAACAAGCACAGGTGCCGGAGCATCATCAGCCCGCTGAGCACCAGGCTCGTCGGGTTGGCGATCCCGCGACCCGCGATGTCCGGCGCCGTCCCGTGCACGGCTTCAAAGATCGAGATGTGGTTGCCGATGTTGGCCGAGGGAGCAAACCCCAAGCCGCCCACGAGGCCCGCGACCAGGTCCGAGACGATGTCCCCCTGCAGGTTCGGCAGCACCACCATCTTGTACTGCTGCGGCTTCAAGACGAGGTTCATACAGAGCGCGTCGACGATGACGTCCGCCTGCTCGATTTCCTGGAAGTCCTTCCCGACGGCTTTGAACCGGTCGAGGAAGAGACCGTCGGACATCTTCATGATGTTGGCTTTGTGCCCGCAGTGGATCTTCTTGAGCCCGAGCTTGCGGGCCGTCTGGTACGCGAAGCGGTGCACCTGATCGGATCCCGGCGCCGAGATCAGCCGCTTGCACTGCACCATGTCGCTGCTCAGCCGATGCTCGACGCCGCCGTACGTGTCCTCGATGTTCTCGCGGACGATCGCCATGTCGATGTTGATCCCCGCTTTGGAATAGACCGTCTCCACCCCGGGGAGCGTCTTGAAGACGCGGTAGTTCGCGTACGCGTTCCAGAGCTTGCGAGCGGTGACGTTGATCGACTTCCCGCCGCCGCCCTTGGGCGTCTCCATCGGCCCCTTGAACAGGATTCCGCACGACTCGACCGTCCGGATCGCCGCGTCGGACATCCCGCGGCTGTTCCCCTTCGCGAATTCGGCCCCGCCCATCTCGACGGTGACAAAGTCCGCCTGGTTGTGGACCCCGGCGGCCTTAAAGAGGTCCATCGTGGCGGCCATGATCTCGGGGCCGATCCCGTCACCGGGGGCAAGGGCGATCGTGAGGCTTCGGGACATTGCGATCTCCAAGGGGTACGGATTCGAGAGGCCAACATTAGGCGGAAAAAGACCAAGATTCACCACAGCGGCGCAGAGACTCCGAGGGGAAAGCCCGACAAATTGGTTTCCTTTCAGTTCGCCCGCTCTTCTCTGTGTCTCGGTGCCTCTGTGGTGAACGCCTTCCCGCTCCCCGAGGGGTACCCTCCCGCGATGGACCCCCATTCGGCCCCCGCGCGCGGCCAAGACGCCCTCCTCGCCGACCTCACCGCTCCTCAGAAGGAAGCGGTGCTCTGCACGCGCGGCCCCCTCCTCATCCTCGCCGCCGCCGGCTCGGGCAAGACCCGCGTCATCACCCGCCGCATCGCCCACCTCCTCCGCTCCGGCGTCCCCCCCTGGTCCATCCTCGCCCTCACCTTCACCAACAAAGCCGCCGGCGAGATGCGCGAACGCGTCGCCCACCTCATCACCGCCGGCGTCCCCCGCGAAGACGGCTCGGTCTACATCGCTTCCGACCGCGCCGCCAAAGCCCTCACCGTCACCACCTTCCACTCCCTCTGCGCCCGACTCCTCCGCCGATACGCCGAAGCCGCCGGCCTCCGCCCCGACTACACCATCTTCGACGACGGCGACCAAATGTCCCTCGCCAAGAAGGTCATCGCCGACCTCCAGCTCTCGACCAGCAACTGGCCCCCGCGCTCCGTCCTCTCCGCCATCAGCAACGCCAAGAACGACCTCCTCGACGCCGCCGCCTACGAGGAACGCGCCACCGACTTCCACGCACGCACCGTCGCCAAGGTCTACAAGGCCTACGAAGCCGCGCTCAAGAAAGCCAACGCCGTCGACTTCGACGACCTCCTCGGCCACGTCGCCAAGATGCTCAAGACCCGCCCGGATGTCCGCGCCGAGTTGCAGGACCGCTGGCGGTACCTCATGATCGACGAGTATCAGGACACCAACCGCGCCCAGTTCACCATCGCCCACCTGCTCGCGGGCGACGGCTCCGCTTCGGCTCAACCCGGCACGGCCAACACCGGCCCCAACGTCTGCGTCGTCGGCGACCCCGATCAATCCATCTACGGCTGGCGCGGTGCCGACCTCTCCAACATCCTCGACTTCGAGAAGCACTACCCCAAAGCCCGCACCATCAAGCTCGGCGAAAACTTCCGCTCAACCGCCCCCATCCTCCGCGCCGCCGACGGCCTCATCAAGCACAACAAGGAACGCCGCGACAAACCCCTCTTCACCAGCAAAGCCGGCGGCGAGCCCGTCGAGATCGTCCTCACCCGCGATGAACGCCACGAAGCCTCCCTCGTCGCCGACTGGCTCCGCGCCCGACACATGGCCGAAGACAACGGCGAAGCCTTCGCGTGGAAAGACCTCGCCGTCTTCTACCGCACCAACTCCCTCTCCCGCGTCATGGAAGACGCCCTACGCCAAGCCGGCATCCCCTACGTCATCGCCCGCGGCACCGCTTTCTACGACCGCGAAGAAGTCAAAGCTGCTCTCGCCTACCTCCGCGTCGTCGCCAACCCCGCCGACGCCATCAGCCTCGAACGCTGCGTCAACACCCCAAGCCGCGGCATCAGCGACCCCACCATCGACAAACTCAACGAATGGGCCGGCCAGAACGACGCCACCCTCTGGGAAGCCATGCTCCAAGCGGGCGACACCGGCGGCCCCGCCGCCGCAAGCGGCCTCAGCTCCCGCGCCGTCGGTTCCATCCAGAAGTTCGTCGAGCTCGTCGAGGGCTGGACCGGCGGCGGCACCTTCATGGGCGCCCAGGTCTCAAGCTCGCTCTCCCAGCTCGTCGAACGCATCATCGTCGAGAGCGGCCTCCGCGCGATGTACTCCACCCGCGCCGCCACCAGCAAGTCCGACGCCGACGCCGCACGACTCGACAACCTCGACGAACTCATCTCTTCCGCCCGTGCTTTCGAGCTCGAGTACGACCCCGCGGGCGACCCCGCCGCCGAGCGTCTCAAAGATGAGGACGCCGGGCCGGAGGACGCGGGATCGGCCGAAGCCGCGTTCGACCTCGAACCCGGCGCGTTCGAGACCCCGCCGCTTCTCGCGATGCTCCGCGGGTTCCTCGAGTCGATCACGCTCATCGCCGACGCCGACGCCGTCGACCCCGCCCAGGGCGCGGTCACGCTGATGACGCTCCACGCCGCCAAGGGCCTGGAGTTCGGTGCCGCCGCCATCATCGCCCTCGAAGAAGGCACGCTCCCGCACAGCCGCGCCCTCACCGACGAATCGCAGATGGAGGAAGAGCGCCGCCTCTGCTTCGTCGGCATCACCCGCGCGATGAAACGCCTCATGCTCACGTGCGCCCGATACCGCACCCAGCGCGGCCTCTCCGAACGCACGATGCCAAGCCGGTTCATCGACGAGATCCCCTCCGAAGCCCGCGTCCTCTCCGACCAAGCCGACATGTTCGGCGGCCTCGACGCTTCCTGGGGCGGTGCCCGCGACAACAGCGACCTTCGCGGCGACGACTTCGGCGACCGCCTGCCCCGCCCCGCTCCGCGCACAACTCCCACCTATCCGGTCCATCCAAGCTCCCCCGGGTCCGCGCTCCGTCCCACTGCGGCGAAACCCGGCTCCCCGCCGTCCCCCTCCGCGCCCCCGGTCCGCCGCGTCGTTCCCACCGACGACCCCGCGAGTTCCGGCAACCCCGGGCTTGCCAACCTGCCCGCCGGCGCGGTCGTCCGCCACCCGCAGTTCGGCCGGGGCAAGGTGATGTCGGTCTCCAAGGGCCAGAACGCCCGGGCCGTCATCAACTTCGACGGCGTCGGTGTCAAAACCCTCGTCCTCGAATACGCCCGGCTCACCCGCGTCACCTAAACCCGTTCCGGGCCGGCGGCCTTCACGTCCGCTTTCCGGTTCTTAACGCATCCAGGCCCGACCCGAGCAGGTTCGCAGGCCCGCCGGAGGCCCCGGGGACCCGGGATTCACGACTTCGGGGGGTGAGGGCCGATTCAGAGAACCTAGACAGGAGATGGCTACATGGAGATCGTGATCGTCGGGCTGGGCAAGATGGGCGGAAACATGGCGGAACGCCTCCTCAAAGGGGGCCACTCGGTCATCGGGGTGGATCC
>JBIKTT010000187.1:0-5258 GCA_044347925.1 Phycisphaerales bacterium | reverse complement strand
CACCGCGATCTTCTCACGCCTGGGCATCGTCCACATCCTCTCGATCTCGGGGTTCCACGTCTCCGCCATGGCTCTCTTCGTCTCATTCCTCGTCCGCTTGCTCGGCGAACGCGGCCGATGGCAGACGGCGCTTCTCGCCCTGCCGATCTTCGCGTACCTCCTGCTCGTGCCCGCGCAAGCCCCGGTGCTGCGAGCGGGCGTCCTCGCGCTGGTCATCATCCTCGCCGAGCTCGCTTCCCGTCGCTACGACCAAGCGACGCTCCTCCTCTGGACGTGCATCGGCCTGCTCATCTGGCGGCCGATGGACCTCTGGTCCCTGGGCTTTCAGCTCTCCTGCGGCATGACCCTCGCCCTGCTCTGGATCGGCCCCCTCGCTCACGACAAGCTCTGGGGCGCCCGCGTCATCATCCCCGGTGCTTGGCGCCGCGTCACACCCCTCCGGCTCTTCACCGGCGCCCTCACCTCCGCCGCGAGCGTCTCGCTCCTCTGCTGGTCCCTCTCAACGCCCCTCGTCGCGTGGCGCACGGGCCAGGTTTCGCTCCTCGCCGTGATCGCAAGCGTGCTCCTCGCCCCCGTCTTCGCCGCTCTCATGTACCTCTCCTTCGCCGCGCTCCTCATCGGCATCCTCATCCCGCCCGTCGCAAGCGTCGTCTCATGGACGGTCGGCGTGGCGGTGGGGGAGCTCGCCCGCCTTGCCCTCGCTCTGGCTTCCGCCCTCGACGCCGTCCCCGCAAGCTCATTCCTCTCCCCGCCCATCCCCTGGTGGGCCGCCCTCGCGCTCACGGCGTCCGTCCTCTGGTGGTGGGTGCGCGGCGACCGCCGCTCGCCGGTGTCGTGGGCCGTCGCCGCGGCGAGCGTCGCGATCCTCGCCGCGGGGATCACGCTCACCACCCGCCTCCCGCGCGATGTCATCCTCCGCCTCGACACCCTCGCCGTCGCCGACGGCTCCTGCCACATCGTCCGCTCCGGCGATCAAGCTCTCCTCTGGGACTGCGGCTCGCTCCGGCCCGGCGTCGGCGTCCGTGAGCTTCCCGCCGCCATGCGGGCCCTGGGCATCTGGCGCATCCCGACCGCCGTCATCTCCCACGGCGACTACGACCACTACGCCGCACTCCCCGACCTCGCGGACCGCATCGGTCTCAAGCGTGTTCTCGCCGGCGACCGCTTCCTCGCCCGCGCCGCCGCTTCGCCCGAGGGCCCCGCCGCCGCGCTCCTCCAAGCCCTCCGCGAACGCTCGATCGACGTCATCCCCGTCTCCGCCGCCCACCACGAGCCCTTCGGCGCGGCACGCATCACCTTCCTCTCGCCGCCGCCTTCCGCCCCGTGGCCCACCGAGAACGACCACTCCCTCGTCGCCCGCTTTGACGACCTTCTCAGCGGTTCGCCCGACGCTCCCGCTCTCCTCCTCCTCACCGGCGACATCCAGTCCGCCGCGATCGCTTCCCTCCGCGACCGCTTCCCCGACCTCCAAGCCCGCGCCGTGGAAGCCCCGCACCACGGCTCCAACCGATCCGACGCCGCCGCCTGGGTCGCTTCCCTCTCGCCCCAAGCCGTCGTCCAATCCACCGGCGTCACCCGCGCCTTCGCCCGGTCCGCTTCCGTCTGGGACGACGTGAAAGCCAATTCCCGCTGGCTCACCACCGCCCGCGACGGTGCCATCCGCATCGACATCCCCCGCGCCGGCCCCCTCCGCACCTCCGCCTTCCGCCTCGAACCCACGCCCTAAGCCACGTACCCTCCGCTCATGTTCGTCATCCGCCACGCTTCCCTCACCGACCTCGACGATCTGCACTCCCTCGCCAAGCAGACGTTCTTCATCAACCTTCCCCCCGACCGCGACATCATCGCCCACAAGATCGAGCAAAGCACCGCCAGCTTCCGCCGACTCCTCACCAAAGCCCCCGCCGCGCCCACCACCATCCGCAGCGCCCCGACCGCCGACCGCCCCCACGCCGCCGGCATCAAAGCCCTCACCTCCAACTCCGACCTCTTCCTCCTCGTCCTCGAGGATGTCGAAGGCCGCGGCGTCATCGGCACCTCCCAGGTCATCGCCCGCATGGGAAGCCCCGCCAACCCCCGCGTCTCGCTCCAGCTCGGCACCCTCAGCCGCCGAAGCGAATCCCTCAAGATCGAGTGGACCCACCAGACCGCCAAGGTCGCCCGCGACGACTCCGGCCCCAGCGAGATCGGCGGCCTCATCCTGAACCACGCGTTCCGCGGCCACAAGCTCCGCCTCGGCCGATTCCTCAGCTTTACCCGCTTCCACCTCATGGGCCTCTTCCGCTCACGCTTCGCCGACCGCGTGATCGCCGAGATGCTGGGCCCCATCGACAAGGAAGGCTACAACCCCTTCTTCGAGAAGTTCACCCGCCACTACATCCCGCGTTCCTTCGCCGAGGTCTACCGCTTCAGCCAGACGAGCAAGGAATTCGTCACCGGCCTGCTCCCCACGGGCGCGATCGACCTCTCGATCATGGACCCCGAGGTCGCCAACGCCGCCGGCGCCGTCAGCGAGGACACCCTCCCCGCCCGCAAGCTCCTCGAACGCCTCGGCTTTGAGGACAAGGGACACATCGACCCCCTCGACGGTGGCCCGCACCTCGACGCCGAGACGGACAAGATCTCCCTCGTCCAAGCCACCCGCAAGCTCAAGGGCTTGGTCGCCGCTCCCGCCCGCTCGATCAAAAGCCCGAAGGACCTCATCGTCAGCACGCTGAGCATCAACGCCGAGTTCCGAGCCGTGCAGACGCAGGGCCTCCTCACCCCCCCCGGCAAAGCCACCCTCCGTCCCGACGCGCTCAAGCTCCTCGGCTCGGGCCCGCACGCGACGATCGGCGCGACCACGATCTGACTGGGTCAAAAAAAGAGACGACCGCGCCAGCGGTCGCCAAGTGTTCCGTTGAGATGGTCAGATACCCCGATCGCTCGCGCGATCGTCTCATCGCTCACATCCGCTCGCGCCCCAGCTCTTCCACCAGCGCCTCGGCCAGCCGGTGATACTCATCCACCGTGTTGTACACTTGGGCGCTGATGCGGAGCACGCGCGTCGGGCCCGGCCGGTCCATCGTCTGGAAAGACCAGATCGGCACCACGCACCCGTGGCGATCAACCAGCGCATCCTGCAGCGCATCGTCGTACTTCGTCGGCCGAACGCCCGCGGGCGGATCGGGAAGCGGCAGCGTCGCCATCGTCCCCGTCATCGACTCCGGCGACGGCTCGGCGATCCCCAGTGCTTCGCACAGGATCCGCCGGCCCTTCATCACAAGCTCATGGTTCGCCGCGTACAGCGCGTCCCAGCCGCCGGGCAGGAGCCCGTCAAAGAACTCAATCGCCGCGGGCACCGAAAGCACGCCCGTGTAATCGTCCGTCCCCATGTAGTCAAAGTCGCGGAGGAACAGCGCCCGCTCCGGCCGAACCTTGTGGGCCCGGCTCGACAAGCACACCGGCCGCATCGCCGCGTGCTTGCTCACCGGCACGTACAGGAACCCCGTCCCCTTCGGAGCGCTCACCCACTTGTGGAAGCTGCCCACGAAGTAATCCGGATCCATCGAAGCGATATCAACCGGGATCTGCCCCGGAGCGTGCGTCCCGTCCACCAGGATCTCAACGCCCTTGCTCTTAGCGAGCTTCACGATCCGGTCGATCGGGAAGATCAAGCTCGTCGCGCTGGTGATCCAGGAGATCATCATGAGGCGCGTCCGGGGCGTCATCGCCGCCCGGATCGAGTCCACGACCTGATCGTCATTGGCGATCGGGAACGGCACCTTCGCCGTCACGACCTTGACGCCCTTCGCCGCCGCGATCCGGCCCAGCTCGTTCAAGCCCGACATGTACTCGTGGTCGGTGACGAGGATCTCATCCCCGGCTTTCCACTCGATCGAGTTGAAGACCGTCGCGATCGCGACCGTCGCGTTGACCATCGGAGCGATCGTCTCGGGGGGGCAGTTCACGAACCGCCCGACCTTGACCCGCATCTCGTCCATCAGGTTCTCAAGGTCGACCTTGTAGAACCGCACCGCGTCCCGCTCGACCCGCGCCCGAAGGTCGCTCTGGTACTTGAGCACCACATTCGGCACCGCGCCGTAGCTCCCGTGATTCAGGAACGTCAGCGCCGGATCGATCGACCAGTGGCTGGCCATGATCGATCGCGCCGAAGCACGCCCCGACCCGGCGGTCACGGCGGTCGCGGAAGCGGTGGAGGACGGGTTGGTACGTGCAAATGCGCTCACGTTGCAAGTATCGGCATCCACCCCCGACTTTGACAAGCGATCACACAAGATTTCTGACCGACTTTCGCGACATCACTGAAGCGTCTTCACGTCGCCCTTGGGCACCACCTGCGCCAGCGTCGGAAGCAGGTAGTTCCGCCCCCCGTACACGAACACCCGCCCGCTCACCTGAACCACCAGATCATCCCCGCGCGACGCCGCAAGCTCGTCCAGCTTCTGCGCCATCCGGCACCGCAAAAGCACCATCGGTGCCGGTGCCGCCGACGTCGAATCCCCGTCAAAAGCCACCATCAGCGGACCCGAAGCCACCCGCGTCAGACGCGCCCGCTTGTTGAAAAGCACCGACCCCTCCGCTGTCACCGTCTCCGGCTTCTCTTCCGCTTCCACCGGCTTTTTGTCCGGATTTGCCTGCTCCCGCTCGGCCGAAGCCGCCGCCTGCTTGGTCGTGACCTCCGGTGCCTTCGCCGAACCACGCTTGGTCTCAAGGTCGTTGATCAGGTCCGCCACCGCCGGATCCGAAGCCAGCCCCGTCGACTTCCCGCCGCCCGCCCCCGAAGCCGCCTCCGCCGGCTTGCCACCCTTTGAAGCGTCGTCTGGGGTCTTCGCCTGCGCCGGCGCCTCCCCGATCTGCCGATCCACCGAGTACACCGTCGGCAGGATGTACTGCCGGTCGAAGTACACGTACACCTCGCCGCTCAGCACCACCGTCGATGTCTCCGCGAAAACCCCCGGCGCGGCTTCGAGCCGGGCCAGCGTCTGCGTCGGCAGAACCACCATCGGAGCTTCCCCCCGACCCTTCGCATCCCGCGCCGGCACGAACACCACATCGCCCGTGCTCGCTTTCACGAGCTTGCCCGACCGCTTGGACAGAAACGTCCCCTCCGGATAGAACCGCCGCTTGGGAAGCGACGGATCCTCCTTGGCCAACCCCGGGATCGTTCCGGTCGTCTTCGGTGCCGCGAGCGGCTTGCCCTTTTCCGTCGTGGGCGTCAGCACCGCCGGCGTCTCTCGCGTCGGTGCGACCTTTGG
>JBIKTT010000186.1:0-5264 GCA_044347925.1 Phycisphaerales bacterium | reverse complement strand
GTCCCGCCCGTCCGACACGCCCAAAGCCGCGGACGGCTCTTCGGTCGTCACCGCGTGGACCAACGTCAAGATCCTGACCGCCGCCGACGGCCCGACCGGACGCGGACTGGGCGTCATCGATCGCGGCGTGATCGTCGTGACCGGCAATCGGATCACGGCGGTTGGGCCGGCGGACTCGACGAAGATTCCCGCGGGCGCGACAGTGATCGACGGCAAGGGCGGGGTGATCATGCCCGGCATCGTCGATGTTCACTTCCACGGCGCTCAGGGTGAGCACGGCGTCACCCCGCAGCGGAACTGGATCAACCACGCCAACCTCGCCTTCGGCGTGACCACGCTCCACGACCCGAGCAACGACACCGAGTCGATCTTCGCGGCTTCTGAGCTTCAGAAAGCCGGCATGATCCTCGCCCCGCGGATCTACTCCACCGGGACGATCCTGTACGGCGCGACGGGAGCGTTCAAAGCCGAGATCGAGTCCCTCGACGATGCGATCTTCCACCTCAAACGCATGCAGGCCGTCGGCGCCTGGAGCGTCAAGAGCTACAACCAGCCACGCCGCGATCAGCGGCAGATGGTTCTCGAAGCCGCCCGTCGCCTTGGCATGATGGTCGTCCCCGAGGGCGGCGCGCTCTACCAGCACAACATGACGATGGTCGTCGACGGCCACACGACCGTCGAGCACACCATCCCCGTCGGTCGCGTGTACGGCGATGTCACCACCATGTGGGGCGCGAGCGCCACCGGCTACACCCCGACGCTCGTCGTCGCGTACGGCGGCATGGGCGGAGAGAACTACTGGTACGCCAAGACGAACGTCTGGGAGAACCAGCGGCTGATGAGCTTCGTGCCGCGGTACGTCGTGGACCCGCGCTCGCGCCGCCGCGTCGACGCTCCCGACGTCGAGTGGAACCACATCGAGCAGTCCAGGGTCGCCAAAGCCGTGCTTGACGCCAAGGAAGCGAACCTCTTCAAGAACAAGGACATCAAGCTGCCCGGCGGCGGCCCCAGCCTCGGGGCCCACGGCCAGATGGCCGGCATCGGCCCGCACTGGGAGCTTTGGATGTTCGAGCAGGGCGGGATGACCCCGCTTGAGTCCATCCGCGCGGCCACCATCGACGGGGCCCGCTCGCTCGGTCTCGACAAGGACATCGGGTCGATCGAGGTGGGCAAGCTGGCGGACTTCCTCCTGCTCGCCAAGGACCCTTCCGAGAGCCTTCGAAACTCCGAGACCATCACGAAGGTGGTGCTCAACGGCCGGATCTACGACGCGGCGACGCTCGCGGAGCTGACCCCCGGCGGGGGCGGCCTCAAGCCCGGAACCCGGCCCATCTACTTCTTCGAAGCTCTGCAGAAGGGAAGCGGCACGCCGATGGCGATCGAAGCGATCATGCGGCAGGCGGCCGAAAGCGGCGGCTTCTGCCACGGCTGCGGCCGTTCGCACGTTTCGCCCTGATCGGCCGGCTCGAAACCCCGTGAGTGGACATCATGCGAACTGACACCTACCATCTGGCTCAAGCCAGTGGCCTCAGTCTTTCTCGCGCCTCTCGGACACTGTCCTCAGGAGGCTTGGAGCGTTCTGGGAATCTGCTGGCGGCCCCGCCTCTGACGCATGACGCGTTCCGGCTGGGCTGAGCAGTGCTCCCCGGGCGGGCCCAAGCGGCCCCAGCCTCCGCGGGAGCGACCAGTACGGCCTTGCTTGTCCCAATTGTGTTGGTGCAAGGAACGCCCGAAACACACGGCTTTCGCCGCGCGGTGGTCTCTCTTTGACCCCCCTCCGGAGAAAGCGTGAGGAGCTTTCGTTTTGACGACCGATCCGATTCTGTTCTCTTCTCTCAACCTCGCCCCGCAGATCCTCGAGACCGTCGAGGCCGAGGGCTACACGACGCCGACGCCCATCCAGGCCAAGACCATCCCCGCCACGCTGCTGGGACGCGATGTGCTCGGCTGCGCCCAGACGGGCACCGGCAAGACGGCCGCGTTCGCCCTGCCGATCCTGCACAAGCTTCTGACCTCGCCGCGGGACAAGTCCCACCGGGGCCGTCCGCTCGCCCGCGTCCTGATCCTCTCGCCCACGCGTGAGCTTGCGACGCAGATCGCCGAGAGCTTCAAGACCTACGGCCGCAACACGGGCGTCTCGGGCACGACGATCTACGGCGGCGTGAGCCAGCGCGGGCAGGTCCGCGACCTTGAGCGGGGCATCGACGTGATCGTCGCCACCCCGGGCCGTCTGCTTGACCTCATGGAGCAGGGCCACGTCGACCTCTCGGGGATCACGACGTTCGTCCTCGACGAAGCCGACCGCATGCTCGACATGGGGTTCATCACGCCCATCCGCGACATCGCCCGCAAGATCCCCAAGGAAGGCCGCCAGACGCTCCTCTTCTCGGCGACGATGCCCAAGGAGATCCAGCACCTGGCCGAGTCGCTCCTGACGGACCCGGTCCGCGTCTCGGTCACGCCGGTCGCCTCCGCGGCCCCGATGATCGAGCAGCGGCTCTTCATGGTGCCGCGTCAGCAGAAGCTCGGCCTGCTCATGCACCTCATCGAGCAGGAGAAGGTCCAACGGGCGGTAGTCTTCAGCAAGACCAAGCACGGCGCGGACAAGCTCTGCAAGCGGCTGGTTCAGCTCGGCGTCACCGCCACGGCGATCCACGGGAACAAAGCCCAGAATCAGCGCGACCGGGCCCTGGACGCGTTCAAGATGGGCCGCGTCCGCGTGCTCGTCGCGACCGACGTCGCGGCCCGCGGCCTTGACGTCGACCACATCACCCACGTCTTCAACTTCGACCTCCCGATGGAGCCCGAGGCCTACGTCCATCGCATCGGCCGCACGGGCCGCGCGGGGGCGACGGGGATCTCGATCTCCTTCTGCGACGGCGAAGAACGCGACCTGCTCCGGCAGATCGAGCGCCTGACGAACAAGAAGATCCCCATGTTCCCGCTTCCGACGGGCGTGGCTCTCAATATCCCGCTCCGCGACCCCAACGCGACGCTCGAAGAGCGTGAACGCGAGTGGGGCGGCCACCCCGAGCGGCAGTTCCACCCGGTTCAGCGGCACCTCCGCGAGCGGCACGATCACCCGGAGGCCGGCCACCGGGTCCCGCCGCACCGCCCCGAGCACCCGTTGAACGCGGGAAGCGGTGGGGGCGGCGCTGGCGGTGGTGCAGGTGGTGGGGGCCAGAGGCTGCACGGCTTTGGCGGGGGCGAGATGGAGCGTCCCTTCCGGTCCCCTCCGCCCAAGCGGCCGGGGATGCAGGGTGACCGCCGCCGGTCCGGTCCGGGCTCTTCCGGCTATGGCTCCGGCGGGTCCGGCTCGTCGGGTGGCCATGGTGGGGGCCACGGTGGGAGTGGTGGGGGGGGGGGGGGCTACTCCTCGCAGCGGGGCGGCTCGAACGCTTCCAACTCGGCTTTCGGCGACAAGAACACCAAAGACAAGGGCAAGCCCAAGTGGGCGAGCGCCGGCAAAGGCAAGCCGCGGGGCAGGTAGCCTCTTCCCCGCCGCGACCTTCGGCTCTTTCCTAGGTCTCGGGCGGCCGTCCGCCCGGACCATCGGCATCAGGCTTCCGGCCTGAGACGTCCCTTTCGCGACACCGATCAAGCACCCAAGCACCAAGCACCCGTGACGCGGCCTCGCCGCCTGCACGGGTGCTTGGTTCGCTTTTGTCGTCGCTCGCCCCGCCCGGCGGCGCGGCGGGTCCCGGCCTAGGCCGCCATGCTGAGGGTCGTGACGGTGACGCCCCCGCTCCCGAGGGTCACGACGAAGACCGGGCTCTCTTCGCCGAGCACTTCGCCCCGCTGCCCCTGGATGATGTACTGGATGTTGTTCGCGTTGGCGGGCAGGGTCACATCCGTGAACTCCTTGTACCCGCGCGAATCTCCGCGACCGCTGCCGGTGGTCCCGATGAGCGAGTAACCGCTCTGCCCGGGGAGCTTGCGTTTGACCAGATACACCGTCGCCCCGCCGGGGCTGACGGCCCTGAAACGCAGCGTGACGCTCCCGGTCGAGCCCAGGTATGCCACGATGTCCTGCGGCTGGCTCGGGGGCGGCGCGGGGGTGGGCGGCTGCGGCGGGGGGATCTGCGCGATCACGTAGACGTTGGGGTTGTTGGTGATTTCGGCGAACGCTTTGATCGACGCGACCCCTTCGGAGAGGAGCGACACCATCGCGGCCCGGCTGGTGGCCAGCGCGCCCGTCGCCGCCTTGGACGCCTGCCGCGCGGCTTCGGCGTTGTCGAACTTCAGGCGGCAATCGGCGACGGCGGACTTGATCGCGGTGGCTTGCGGCGCGGTCAAACCAATCAGGAGCGCTTGACTGACCCAGAGGTCATCGTGCTGCTCGCCGAAGATGATCTGCTCGATGATGCGGTCGGGGATGACGCCCATGGGAGGCTCCTTGCCCGGGCTCGCGCCCCCTACGCGGGGCCCCCGTGCCCGGGGTGTGCTGTTGTTCCTCGTCCCTGCCGTCCGCCGCACTCCACATTCACGCGGCACACCGATGTGCTTCTTTTCTAGGACCACCCTCGCACCCCTGAACCCCTCGGGCGCGCTCCTCAACCCTTGGCTTGCGCTCCTCAAGGTGGCGGTTGCGCTCCTCAACCCGGCCCTTGCGCTCTTCAACCCTTGGCTTGCGCTCCTCAATCCGGCCCTTGCGCTCTTCAACCCTTGGCTTGCGCTCCTCAATCCGGCCCTTGCGCTCCGCAACCCTTGGCTGGCGCTCCGCAAGGCGGGGGTCGCGTCCCTTCCCCCACACCCCCACACCCTCTCACCCCTACAGTTCCCCCGGTGTCCCAGGCGAACCTCGAACACGATCCCCGCGCTCCGCTCCCGCCCACCGGGCAGGCGGCGGATGTCATTGGGGGGGGGGCGGGTGGGGGGACCGTTCCTTCTGCCGTCCCCGCCGTCAAGCTGTCGTGGATCGCCCGGCTCTCCAGCACGAGCAACTTCTGGCACCGGGTCTGTTCCATGGTCTGGCTCCCCTACGCCTTCCGCTCGGGGATCCGGATGCGGCGGCTGGATGACAAGACCTTCGCGGCCGAGCTTCCCTTCCGCCGGTTCAACCGCAACTGGTACAACGCGATGGCCGGAGCCGCCCTCCTCGGCAACGCCGAGATCGCCGGGGGAATGTACATCTTCGGCATCACCGGCGGCGAGTGGACCATCGTCTGCAAGGAGCTGACGTACAAGTTCCTCCGGCCGTGCCTCGGGCCCGCGCTGTACAAGGTGGTCCCCAACGACCAGCTCCAGGGGTTGCTCGACGCCGG
>JBIKTT010000185.1:0-5266 GCA_044347925.1 Phycisphaerales bacterium | reverse complement strand
AGACTGAATCTTGTGCAGCTTCTCGCCCAGGTGGTCCGCTCGCGCCGATCGCGAAAGCCTCACCATCGCCCGCGCGCCCGAACGGGCCGAAAGCTCCTCGTACGCCCGGTCGATGTCGCTCTCCCATACGTGCCGCTTGTCGTGGAAAAGCTCGCCGATCTTGCGGGCAAGCCACGCGCGGCTCGGACGGATCTGAACGTTCGCCAGAAGCGATCGCTCGTACAACCCCGAAGCCCCCGCAAGCACCAACCCGCGAACCGCCGAAGGATCATCGCAAGCGATCCGCATCGCCACGTGCCCGCCGAAGCTGTTCCCGACGAGGATCGCCGGCTCACGAAGGCTCTCGCGAAGATACCGGAGCGTCAACTTGGTCACGCCCTCGACGCTGCAATCATCGCCCGTCAGGCGGAGCAGCGGCATCTCGACCATCACGCAGCGCGCGGTCGACTTGAGCTGCCCGACAACGCCTTCCCAGTGGTCGTTCAGCCCGACCAAGCCGTGAAGAAACACGATCGGCGTCCCGGTCGTCGGACCGGCTTCGGCGATGCGGGCGGAAAGGGGAAGACGGTCCGGGCCCACCTGTCCGGGCAGCGGCCAGTGGGACACACGCTCGGCCACGGAGGCGGGACGTGCGGTCGATGCTGGAGATGGGACACTGGTCAACGAGAGCTCCTGTGGCCTTGGGTCCATCATAGAACCGACTCGCGCCGAGTGCTCGCCCTTCGCCCGACCGATCGTTTTCCGAACGTCGTGCCGCAAATCCAAGCACCAAACCATCCGGCCGAGCCCACGCCTGCGCCGAAGCCAGTCCCAACGGCAACCCTGTCGGCACACCGACCCGCCATCACACTCGATTGTCGCTGGAGAAAGATCACGCCCACATCAGAGGTTCCCGATCGGCGGATCAATGAGCGATACTGGACTTGAACCAGTGACCTCTTCCATGTCAAGGAAGCGCGCTAGCCAACTGCGCTAATCGCCCAAACTGTGTCCCGGTTGGACCGGGTCAAGACTATAGCACGTTAGGCGTGGGAGGTCATGGAGTCGACCATCCGGCCCGTTCGGACCGCCGACGGGGCCCCGACGCCCCACTCAAACATCCGCTGAACCGACTTCCGCAGAAGCGGCTCCGCGTCCATCCCCATCCCAAGCCAAAGCCGGTCCAGCTCGTACGACACAGGGCCCGAGAACCCCGACCGACGAAGCTCCGACATCGCAGACTGCACCGGCATCGTCCCCTCGCCCAAAGCAACCGGCTTGCCGCCCGCGAAATCCTTCACCTTCGCCATCATCAGACGCTCGCCGAGCACGTTGATGCCCGCTTCGGGCGTCTCGCCCGCGGCATGCGCCTCCGCCACGTTGTACAACGCACCCAAGCACGGATGATCGGCCTCATCAAGCAGCTCGCAAAGCTCCGCCGCCGTCGCGAAAGACCCGCCGTTCTCCACCAGCACCCGCACCTGTCGCGCCCGGCCCGCGTCCGCCACCTGAAGCAGACGGCTCACGATCCGATCCACCGCCCGCGAGTGCTTCTCGTTCCGCGGGAATTCATGCCCGAACACCCGGATGAACGGACACTCAAGCAGCGCCGCAAGCTCGACCAGCGACGACGCTTCACGCGCATCGCGGTGCACGTCCGTGATCGCCCAGCCGATCACCGGCGGAGTCACCGGCCGCCCGAACCCGATCCCCGTCGAAAGACACACCGGCTCCGCTCCGCCCGCACGAAGAATCTGCTGCACCTTGCGAGCGTCCGTCAGCGACGGATCACACGCCGACGCACTCGAGTTCCACCCGAACGTGCGGAGCTCAACACCCGCAAAGCCAAGCGACTGCGCCACATCGGCGACGCGGTCGAGGGTCCAATCCGGGCAGGCAACGGTGCTGAACGCGAACTTCATGGGGAGCGGCTCCAAAAACCTCTGCGGGAAACGCGGATCGTACCCGCGCGCGGACCGGGCGATGCTACCACGCAGAACCCAAACGTCAATACCACCCGTCCGTGCCGGCACCGACGCCCGCACCGCTTCTACCGACGTCCGAGCCCGTTCTCGGGCCGCCCCCCCGCGAAACCATCCTGAAACTCGACCGACCTCGCCGATCCTCTTTCCTGTATGATCCGCATCCTCAACCGTTCGCAGGCCGTAGACGAACCAACCCGCCCCATGCACCCTTCCCGCCCCGATCTTCGTACCCGCTTGGGCCTTCTCCTCCTGGCCGCCTCGCTCCTCGCCGGAACCGCCGCCCTCGCCGGCTGCCGGTCCTCCGCCCGCGACGAGTACCTGGCCACCCGCAACATCCGCATCGCCCCCACCGAATCGGGCGACGAACCCGGATCCTCCCCAGCCGAACGCTCCGGCGTCGCCGGCGTCGACGAACGCGAACCCGCGTCCGACCCGCGTTAGCCGCTGCCCGGCTTGCACACCCCCGACGCGCGTATGCTGCCCCTTTCCTCCGAGGGACCGCTATGTCCACAGACCACGCCGGCGGCGACGCGCACAAGCCTGCTTTCGACCCCAACACCAAAACCGAGCTCGGCGGCCAGCTCGATTACGCGGGATACCTCTCCCTCTCCAAGCTCCTCGCCTGCCAGAACCCCCTCTCCTCCCCCGAGCATCACGACGAGCTCCTCTTCATCATCCAGCACCAGACCACCGAGCTCTGGTTCAAGCTCGTCGTCCACGAGCTCCGCGAAGCCATGACCCTCGTCGCCACCGACCGGTTCGAAGCTTCCTTCAAGGTCCTCGCCCGCGTCAAGCACATCCAGCAGCAGCTCCTGGGCCAGTGGTCCGTCCTCGCGACCCTCACCCCCAGCGAATACGTCCAGTTCCGCCACGTCCTCGGCCCCGCTTCCGGAATCCAGTCCCTCCAGAACCGCCTCATCGAGTTCATGCTCGGCCACAAGGATGAGCGGATGCTCGCCATCTTCCGCCACGACTCCGAGTCCTACGCCCGCCTCGACGCCGCTTGGCGAGCCCCGTCCATCTACGACGAGTTCCTGCGAGCCCTCGCCCGCCGCGGCCTCCCCGTCCCCGCCGAAGTCCTCGCCCGTGACGTCCGCCAACGCCACACCTCCCACCCCGGCGTCATCGAGGTCTTCCGCCACATCTACGAAGAACCAAGCAAGCACTGGGACGCCTACGAAATGGCCGAAAAACTCGTCGACATCGACGAAGCCCAGTGCCTCTGGCGCTTCCGCCACCTCAAGGTCGTCCAACGCGTCATCGGCCTCAAACGAGGCACCGGCGGCACCGCCGGCGTCAACTACCTCCGCCACATCGTCGACGACTCCTTCTTCCCCGAACTCTGGGACGTCCGAACCGAAATCAAAGAGTTCCGCCCCGGCGAGGCGTGAGCTCTGAAATTTGAAATTTGAAATTTTGTCTTTGAGATTTGAGATCTGCAATTTGAGATCTGCAACTTGAAATTTGGGATTTAAAATTCTGGCCTTGAGATTTCAAATTCCAAATTTCAAATTTCAAATCTGAGATTTCAAACTCCAAATCCAGAACCCCAATCCCCCCCACCCCCCAAAAACAACCAGGCCCGGCGATTCCTCGCCGGGCCTGTCGATTTCTCGTTCAATCCAAACCCTTCACCAACCCTTACGAGCCGAACCCGCCCGTGCGGATCGCGTCGCGAAGGCCCGGGAAGAACCGGTCTTCCGTCTCGTCCTGGATCAGGATCTGCGGACGGATCAGCATCAGGAGCGTGCGCTCTTCGCGGCTGATCGACCGGTTGCTGAAGAACCGGTTCAGGATCGGAATCTTGCCGAGCACCGGCACGCCGGACTCGACCTCGACCTCGTTCGTCAGACGCTGGCCGCCGAGCAGCACCGTGCCCTGGTCCGGCACCGTGACCGTCGTCGACACGCTCTGGATCTGGCCCTGCGGCAGTTCGATCAGGCCCGTGACGTTCGCTGGGGCGCCGCCGCCGCCGCCGCCCGCACCGCCGCCGCCCGCCGCACCCGCGTTCACCGGAATCCGGCGGATCCGGTCTTCGGGGTAGTTCGAAACCCGCGTCTCAACGTCAAGCTGCACGTACCGGCGGTCCGCAAGGATCACACCGCTCACCAGCAGCGTCACGCCGTCGTTCACAAAGCCCGGCTGAGGATCAAACGCCACCGACTGGTCCGCGATCACCGGCTCAAGGTCGGAGATGTACGCGATCTGGCGAGCGACATACACGTTCGCCGTCTGACCGTTCGTGAACGTCAGGCGAGGAGCGTTCAGCGACACCGCACGGCGATCCGCCTGCGTCGCTTCCAGCAGGAAGTCCACCTGCACGTCGTCAAGGAACGTGCCCGAGATGCCCAGCGCCGGAGCCGCCGTGCCCGATCCCGTCACTTCGCTCGCAAACGGCGAGGTCATCAGGCGAGACGCCAGACCCAGCGAACCGTTCGCGATGCCCACCACCGAGAAGTTCTCGGGGGGCGGAGCCGCCGGGCCGCCGTTGGCAAGCGGAGCATCCGGAATACCGTCGTTGTCAGAGTCAAAGACCTTGTTGGCACTGTTGGCGTTGTTGCCGCCGTAGCGACCGTCCGGGAAGAACTCGTTCGGCATGAACGCGTAGTTGAACCCGCGGAGGAACCGAACCTGGTTGCCGTTGGCGTTCAGGTAGAGGTCCACGTCGAACCCGATCTTCTCGAAGAAGTCCGAAGCCACGACGAGGAACCGCGCCTCGACGTTGATCTGCATGTTCCGCACGCGGCGGAGCTGCGAAAGCAGGCCCTCGATCGCGCGGTGGTTCTTCGGCGTGTTCGTCACGATCAGGTTCTGCTGGAAGACCTGGATCGTGCCCGTGTCGCCGCCGCCGTCTTCCCAGCCGTCCTTGTCGACCTGCTCAACGATGATGTTGCGGAGGTCGCGGATGCGGTCCTCGATCGGACGCTGCAGACCCTGGCCCGGCTGACGCTGGTTGTTCTGGTTGCCCTGGCCGAACGGCGACTGACCGCCGCCGCCGCCACCGCCGCCGCCGCCCGTGTTCTGGAACGCGGCCTGCAGGTCAAGCTCCGGCACATCCACCTTGTCGCGGACCTCAAACAGCAGGTCCTGCACGTCGTAGATCACCATCACCTTGTTCTTGCGGAGCGCGGGCTCCGAACCGATGTGAAGCACGCCGTCGTACACCGTCCACGACGCGCGGGAGTTCAGGTCCAGCGAAGGAGCGGCCTTGTTCAGCACCTGCTCCAGAACCGTCTTCACCGTCGGGTTCGTCAGGTTCAGCGAGATCGTCGTGTCCTTCTGCACACCGATCGCTTCCAGCG
>JBIKTT010000184.1:0-5287 GCA_044347925.1 Phycisphaerales bacterium | reverse complement strand
TCGCGGCTCATGGGCATCCGTCCGATCACCCGCGGTATGGCGAAGAGCCACCACGCCCACCCGCTGGGCGGCGGTTCGGGTCGTTCGAAGGGCAACCGTGCTCCTTGCGGACCGACGGGCGTTCTTGCCAAGGGCGGCAACACCCGCAACCGCAAGAAGGCGAGCACCAAGCTCATCATCCGTCGCCGCGTGAGCACGCGTTACGGCCAGAAGAAGTAAGCATCGGTCAGTCGGCAGCAGAAACAGGATCAACAAGCCCGGGCTCGAACGAGCACACGGGCAGCAGGAAACCGGAACATGGGACGCAGCCTCAAGAAAGGTCCGTACGTCGATGAGAAGCTCTATCGCAGGGTGGAGAAGCTCAACGAGTCTCGGCGCAAGGAGCCGCTGAAGACCTGGCGTCGCGCGTGCACGATCGTGCCGGAGTTCGTGGGGCACACCTTCAAGGTGCACAACGGCAAGACGTTCATCGACGTGTTCGTGACCGAGGACATGGTCGGGCACAAGCTCGGCGAGTTCTCGCTGAGCCGCACGTTCCGCGGCCACACGAACAAGAAGGAAGGCATCGACGACGCCGGGGCCAAGAAGTAAGCGACGGCTCGGACCGGATAGGGATCACGCAAGCGAATCACGCCCGGAGCGTCAAGCGGCCGGAGCGACTGAAGGAAGGACTGACCTGTGAAACTGCGAGGCGAACGAGTTGAACAACTGGCGGCGGCGAGAGGCATCGCCGTGGAGCAGTTGGCGGCGGCGATCGAACGCCCCTCCCTCAAGGGCGCGAACGCTCTCTCCGCGGTCCGCAACTGGATCCGCAACAACGACCACCCGCGCTGCAAAGCGACCGACTGCCAGAAGATCGCGGCCGCGCTGGGCGTCCAGCTCCCCGAGATCGTCAAGTTCACCAGCGCCCTCTTCAACAACCGCGGTTCGGCCCGCAAAGCCAAGCTCGTCGTGGACATGATCCGCGGCAAGCAGGTTGACACCGCTCTGAACATGCTGACCTTCACGAGCAAGCGCGCGGCGGTCAACATCAAGAAGTGCCTGACGGCCGCGATCGCGGATGCCGAAGCTTTCGAAGCCGACGTCTCCAAGCTCTACGTCCTCGAGAGCCGCTGCGACGAGGGCGTGCAGATGAAGCGTTTCCAGCCCAAGGATCGCGGTCGGGCCCACCCGATCATCAAGCGTTCGGCCAACATCACCGTCTCGGTCGGCACCAAAGGCCCGAAGAAGCAGAAGTAACGAAACAGATCCATCGGGCGCGACTGACGCAGCCCCGGAGTGAAGCATGGGACAGAAGACACATCCATTCGGGTTCCGCCTCGGTGTGACCGAGGCTCACAAAAGCCGCTGGTACGCCCCCAAGGCCCTCTTCGGCGAGCTCGTCATCGAGGACGAGAAGATCCGCAAGTATCTCGACAACCGGCTGAACCGCAAGCCCCCGTTTGCGGCGGTTTCGGACATCCACATCGAGCGCACGCGCGAAGAACTCAAGATCATCATCAAGACCGCGCGTCCCGGCCTGGTCATCGGCCCCAAGGGCGCCGAGGTCGAGCGGATGACGCAGGAACTCCAGTTCATGACCGGCCGCAAGGTCGCGATCTCGATCATGGAAGTCAAGAACCCCGACCTTGACGCCAAGCTGTGCGCCGAAGGTATCGGCGAGGCTCTCCTGAAGCGCATGGCTTTCCGCCGTGCTCTCAAGATGAAGATCGACGCCATGATGACCTCCGGGGCTCAGGGCTGCAAGATCCGGATCTCCGGCCGCCTGGGCGGCGCGGAAATCGCGAAGAGCATGACCGTCGCGCAGGGCCGCATGCCCCTCTCGACGCTTCAGGCCCGCGTCGAGTACGCGACGGCCGAAGCCCGCACGCCCGCCGGCATCATCGGCATCAAGTGCTGGATCTACAAAGGCATGTACACCACGGAGCGGACCGAAGAGGAAAGCAACGCGGCCGGCGGCCGGGCCCGCGCCCGCGGCCGTCGCTGAGTCGGCTTCCGATCACGGTCGGATTCGTACGAGTTTGAGACGTCGGGTTGAAGTTTCGGTGGGGCTAGTGAGCAAGTGGAGTGTGACGCATGGCGTTGATGCCCAAGCGAGTGAAGTTTCGGAAAGAGATGCGGAACGTCCGCGATCGCAAAGCGACGAAGGGCAACTACGTCGCGTACGGCGACTTCGGCCTGCAGGCCCTGGACGGGTGCTGGCTGAAGGGGACGGTGATCGAGTCCGGCCGGGTGTCGGCGCAGCACTTCCTCAAGCGCGAGGGCAAGCTGTTCATCCGCGTCTTCCCGGACAAGCCGATCTCCAAGAAGCCGCTCGAAACCCGAATGGGTACGGGTAAGGCGGAAGTGGATTACTGGGCGGCCCGTGTGAAGCCCGGCACGATGCTCTTCGAGATCGCCGGCGTGTCGGAAGCGACGGCGAAGGCGGCTTTCGCCCGCGTCGCGATCAAGATGCCCGTCCGCTGCCGGTTCGTCGGCCGCCGCGTGAAGGTCTGAGTGCACGGACGAGAACGTCAGCCGGAACAGCAGCCAGCAAAGAGAGTTTGAGCGGGCCCAGCCCGCAAGAAGGATGAAGCGATGAAGGGTAAAGAAGCCAGCAAGCTCAGGATCGACGAGATCGCCCCGGAACTCACGCGCCTCCGCAAGGAGCTCTACGAGCTCCGCGCCAAGAGCGTGACCGAGAAGGTCGAGGACACGACCCGGTTCGGCCACCTCAAGCGTGACATCGCCCGAGTCCTGACCCGCAAGCGTCAGATCGAAATGCAAGCGACGAAGAAGTAAGCGGACCACAAGACCACAGGCCGCACCGGCAACATCGGTCGGCGAAGGACGAACCAGCACATGCCCGCGAAGACCAGCGACAGCAAGAGCAAAGCCCCCGCGAAGGGCGCGACCGATTCCAAAGGCACCGCCGACGTGAAGGGGACCAAGATCGGCGTCGTCGAGTCCTCCAAGCGCGACAAGAGCCGCCGCGTGGTGGTCGCGTACCAGTCGATGCACCCCAAGTACGGCAAGTACCTCGGCGAGCGCACGATCCTCCAGGTCCACGACGAGAAGAACGTCTCCAAGACCGGCGATGTCGTGGAAGTCGCCGCGTGCAAGCCCGTCAGCAAGACCAAGACCTGGACCCTCGTCCGCGTCGTGGAAGCTCGGAGCGCCCAGGCCGAAGCCTTGGCCAGCGCGAAGGAAATCAAGTAAGTCACCCGCTCCCCGCAAGGGAACGGAACAAGGGCCCGGTACGACGGGCCCCGCGGAAGGATTGAGCCATGCTGCAACAGGAAACCAGGTGCGAAGTCGCGGATAACTCGGGGGCGAAGATCGCCTACGTCATCCGCGTCTACGGTGGGTCGACCGCGACGGGCAAGTTCACCCGCCGCACGGCCGGGATCGGCGACCGCGTGTTCGTCTCGATCAAGAAGGCCCTCCCCGGCGCTGACGTCAAAGCCGGCGACAAGAGCAAGGCCGTCGTGGTCCGGACCACCAAGTCCACCCGCCGCGCCGACGGGTCGTACATCAAGTTCGACTCCAACGCGGTCGTCCTCATCCAGGACGACGGCAACCCCAAGGGCACGCGCATCTTCGGGCCCGTCGCCCGCGAGTTGCGTGACAAGAACTACATGAAGATCGTGTCCCTTGCGGCGGAAGTGGTGTAAGAACTGGACTCTTTACCCCGGACCGCACCGCGGAACGGGGAGATCAAGCGAGAAGCGATATGGCGAAGCATGTTCGGAAAGGCGACACGGTCATCGTGACCAGCGGGGACGACAAGGGGACGGTCGGCGAGGTCCTGCGCGTGGACACCAAGGACGGCCGTGTGCTCGTCAAGGGCGTCAACATGCAGACCAAGCACGTCAAGCCCCGGGCGCAGGGCCAGGCCGGCGGGATCATCCAGCGTGAGATGACCATCCACCTGTCCAAGGTCAGCCCGGTGGTCGACGGCAAGCCGTCTCGTGTCCGTTTCGTCACCAAGTCCGACGGCAGCAAGTGGCGCGTCGCCGTCCGCGGCGGCAAGGAACTCGGGCAGGTCAGCCCGGCGAAGGACGCCAACAAGGGCGCGGCGAAGTCCGCCGGCAAGAAGAAGTAACAGCGAGTCCAACCTATGGCAAGCGACGCAGATAAATCCAAGAAACCCGCTGGCAAGCCCCAGGGCGCTGGGCGCAAGCCCGAGTCCAAGGCCGCCCGCGCCTCCAAGCAGCACGCCGACGCCGACCCCGGCCCCAAGCGTGTCCCGCGCCTCAAGACGGTCTTCGAAAGCGAAGTCCGGGCCAAGATCGCCGAGAAGTTCGGCCTCAAGCACCCCATGGCCCAGCCCAAGCTGGACAAGGTGGTCTTGAACGTCAACCTCGGTCGTCACATCGAGGGCACCAAGATTCCGCCGGAGAAGCGGCAGACCGCGATCGACACCCTTGCCACCATCACCGGTCAGAAGCCGGTGGTCGTCAAGGCCAAGCGGTCGGTGGCGAACTTCAAGCTCCGCGAGGGCTTTGAGATCGCGACCATGGTCACCCTTCGCCGCGACCGGATGTGGAACTTCCTCGACAGGTTCATCAACCTGGCGACGCCGCGTATCAAGGACTTCCGCGGTCTGAAGGACAAAGCCTTTGACAAGCAGGGCAACTACGCCTGCGGCGTCAACGAGCAGGGCGTCTTCCCCGAGATCAACATGGCGGACGTGACCTTCACGCACGGCATGAACATCAACGTCTGCTTCCAGCGGTCCAACCCGGCGCTCTCGCGCTTCGTGCTGGAGTGTCTGGGCATGCCGTTCGTCAAGCCCGAAGAGAAGAAGCAGAAGAAGTCGTAAGAGCAAAGCACCCCGGAAGGGCCCACCGGCCCGACCGACCAAACACGTCAGCGACGGAGCGATCAAGTTATGGCAACCAAGGCCCAAGTAGCCAAGAGCAAGCGGATCCCCAAGTTCAGCACCCGAAAGGTGTACCGGTGCGAGCTCACCGGCCGTGACCGCGGGGTGTACCGCAAGTTCCGCCTCTCGCGCATCATGCTCCGCAAGCTCGCCCTCGAGGGCAAGATCCCGGGGATGCGCAAAGCGAGCTGGTAAGAAGCTCTCCGTTGAGTGACGAGTAAGGATCAGAACGACCAACCCGCGGCACACGACCCACCCGTGCCGCCGAATGCAGAGGACGACCATGGCCATCGGTGACCCCATCGCGGATATGCTGACCCGGATCCGCAACGCGTCTCGGAACAAGTCCAAGACCGTTGACTGCCTCAACAACAAGGTCTGCCGCGGTATCGCGGAGGTGCTCAAGTCCGAGGGCTTCATCGA
>JBIKTT010000183.1:0-5303 GCA_044347925.1 Phycisphaerales bacterium | reverse complement strand
CGAACGGCTGAAAGCCCACGCGCACCGCGATGCGCTGATCCTCATGATGCACCATCCTCCCATTGATCTGGGAATGACAGCGATTGATCAGGCCAAACTTGTCGACGCTGACCGGTTACAAGCGTTGATCGCACAGGCTCAGAACGTCCGGCTTGTGTGTTTCGGTCACGCGCACCGGCCAGTGGCGGGATCTTGGGCTGGCGTGAGTTTTGTCGGCGGCGCCAGCGTCAGCGTGCCGATCAAGTTGAATCTGCGGGACCATGCCGCGTTGGAAGTGAGCGATGATTCGCCGATGTTCGGTGTCGTGGTAACGCGCGGCCGGGACGTTGTTTACCACTTCGAGCAGGTCCGGTGAGCAGCGCCCCCGCGCGGGTCAGCAGCGTCATCGCAACGACGAAGACCATAGCGGCGTCGATTTCATCTCGGTTCACGGCTGAGGAAATCCTGACGTGTACGAAAGGCTACAGCATTACCACCTCATCGTGACAGCGCGTCAAGAGAACTCCTTCTGGATGAGGTTTGGGCTCCTGAGCGGCGGATCGTTTTGGATCTAGGACGGCTCGATGGGGAGTCCGATCTGCCCGAACCATGTGGCCCGGTCCCAATACCCGCGCTGCTCCTGGATGAGACCGTTCTGCACGCGAAAGAAGCCGCAGCCCCGCAGCGTGTAAGCTCGACCGGTTGGAACCCGGCCCAGGAAAGGCCCCTTCCACGTGCCGGTGCCGATCCACTCGACGATCGCCCAGTCCCCATCGGTGTAGATTCCAACCGGCGAGGTCGTGACGTCCGGAAACGCGATGAAGAACTCGCGAAGGCCCGAACGGATCTGCTCGAACCCGACGACCGGAGGGCCCGCGGCAAACTGGGTGTTCACGGCGTCGGCGGCATACAGCACAGCCGCGGCTTCCGCATCGCACGCGTTGAACGCGGCGACCCACAACTCGACGACTTGCCGTGGTGACTTCGACATGGACTTCAGCTTAGGCGAGAGGGAAGCCCCGGCACATCTCCAAGCCACGGGCTTCAGTTCGTGAATCAGGGTGAAATTGGACCAATAGGACATTTCTTGCCGGGCGTCCGAGGGTGACAGCCTTGGATAAGCCCTTTACTGAGCGTTGAGGAGAATCGAGAGAAGTGATTGGTCGGCGCGGGAAATGTTGGGAACGGAGGGGAACCGTGGCTTACTCCGCTCGGTTTCAAGGCGCCTCATCGCTCACCGCTGGCGATCCGAATCTCGCGACGTAGTGCCATACGCGCTTCAGGCTCTGGGCATCGTACTTGCCCGTGCGAGATGCATCCCCGATGTCCTTGGGAGTCAGCCATCCATCGCGAGCAAGGGACAGACCGAGTTCCACGTACTCCCGTCCGCGGTACTCCGGATACTGTGCGAGCACTGCCGAACTCAAGCGGAACCCCTCATGCCACTCCACGCTGCACGGCAGCGCGCGGGCGTCACGCTCGACTTCTGTTCCCCGATAGCACGGGTCAAGAACGATTGCCTCGACGTCGTCAGCAAGCCGAAGAGGGCCGTGGGTCTGTGCCTCAATGTAGCCATCCAGAGGATCGCTCGGGACGGATTCGGCGAGCGGGATCAAAGCCATGCGCTCGGCAACGCCGAAGTGCTGCGGTTCAAAGAAGCTGTCGGGATAGCAGAAGGTGGTGCGAGCCAGGGTGTGGGCAGCGAGCCGCAGAAACGTGGACCCGAATCGTGGCGAAGCACCCCTGCGGCTGCGCCGAAAGTTGAGTGCACCATACTTAGGACGCTCAGCCGGTGATCCGCCGTCGTAGACACCCCCGAAGATTCGGCTCTCCCAGCGCCACCGGTCTCCGCCCGGGTAGGCAGTCAATCCGCCGTTGCTCGTTCCCGTCTCAAATTGTGAGCGGTAAAAACCGTCACGAATCATCGAGTTGAGAATCGGCTCGCCGCGGTACGTTCGATCCGGGTGAAAGTGCACATTGACCCGAAGGGTGGGGTCTATGGGCGAGCCCGTCGCCAAGGCAGACACGTTTGCGACCGCCCTGCGGGCAGACGTCTCCGCTTCGCGGATTGGATCGAGCGGCGTTTCCATCCCTGAAACCGACTGTATGACTCGTGCCACTTGCAGAAAGCCGCGCCGATCCCACCAAACCGATCCTCAGCGAACAGGCCGCAAGTTCTTGACCCGTGGGGCTGATCAATCGAATCAGGGTGACAGTACGCCAATAGAACTCTTCGTACAGGGAATTCAGGTCTGGGAGGCCGAAATCCGGGTTTTGCTTGCCGTGAAACCTTGGAGGTCAGTGCGACCGATCCGGATCTCGTGATTGCAGATTGCACAGCCGCAAAGTGTGGCGAAGCAACGCCGCTATGCAACCGTCGCGATTCGAGCCTCAAGACTCGCCTTCACCCCCGGCCACTCCTCGGCGATGATGCTGTAGACGACGATGTCCTTGGGGATCATCTCCGGCCGGTGCGGATCCGCAGCAAACCGCCTCAACAGGCCCTCACGCGTCGCCCCCAGTTTTGTCATCGCCCCTTGGCTGTGCTGATTGGTCACGTTCGTCCAGAACGCCACGCGATGCGCCGGCGGCGAAGCGCACTCGAAGGCGTGGCGCAACATCAGGTACTTGGCTTCAGGATTCACGCCTTTCCCGTGCCAAGCCCGCCCGACCCATGTCCGTCCGATCTCCAGCCCGCGCCGCAGGGGCGAAACCTCCCGAAACGCAGTCCGTCCGATCGCCCGCCCTGTAGACCTGAGCACGATCGCGTACGGAATGTCCGTCGGAAGCGCCCCCATCCGCTCGATGTCTCGCTCGAATCCCGCGAGCGTCATTTCGGGAGCGGCCCCGACCATGTGCCGGTAGAGTTCCGCGTCGAATGCCTCCAGCAAGTCCGGTGCGTGCCTCGCCTCCAGCAGTTCCAGCCGAACCACGCGCCCTTCGAGAGCCACGGCGGGAATCCACGAGTGAACGGGGGTGCTCATGAAAAAACTCTATCCGCGTTGGGCCAATGGCGGCCGTCGCCGTGGAGCACGCGCGAGCCGTGGAACCTCCACCGTTAACCTTCCGCTGATAATCATGGTGACAGTACACCAGTTGAACTTTTCGTGTCAGCCGTGGCGGAGGCGGCGCGGTTGCCAATGTGGCCAAGGCTCTTGTTCGGTGTCCTCCGCGAGTACCATCATCACGATGGCGTCAGACGAACTCCAAGCTCTTTGGGCTCAAATTGAAGCCGATCTTCGTCGGGCGAGGTCGTCTTTGCCAGCAGATGCCGATTCCGATCCGGTTGTGCGTGAGTATCAGGAGTTCTTGGAGCACAACGAACTCGAATTGGCTTGCGACATGCTGGAGCAGTACGCCGAGGAACGGCCCATGGGACCAGCCTTCTGGCTAGCGCTGCGAGATGCAGCCGCGAAGATGTCCCTGCAAGAACGCGCAAGCGAGTACGAAGCACAGGCTCATCGCGGATAGCGATCCCGACTCCGGAGAGTTCAAACGCCCAAGTCGCCCATCTCCGCAAGTCATTGATCTGCGAGAACTTACCTTCGAATCAGGGTGACAGGATTTGAACCTGCGGCCTTCTGGACCCAAACCAGACGCTCTACCAAGCTGAGCTACACCCTGGACCCGTGATCATAGGGGTCGCGGGGGTGGGCCACGCCAGAGGGGGAAAAACAAACGAGCGGGGCGACCTGTGGCCGCCCCGCTCGATTCTTGATCCTGAGTTTTCCCGGGGTTTCGGGCTTACCGGGGCAGTTCCTTGAAGAGCACGACGCGGGGCTTGTTGGTGGAGCGGAGGTCGGTCACGCCGGAGCGGTCGATGACCATGACGAACCGGCGTTCGATGCTCGGGGTCATCGGGTCATCCGGGCCGAGGTTCTCGGTGTCTTCCTGGGCGTAGCCGCGGACGACGAACCAGACGGCGAAGACGTCGCTTCGGACCGTGGTGACGTTCGAGAGGGCGGACATGATCTGAAGGCGCTCGGCGAAGTCGTTGCGGATGCCGTCGACGTCGAGGTTTCCGCTCGGGTCCTTGAAGTGGAGCGAGTTGACGCCCTTGCGGTCGTTGTTGTCGCCGCCGGAGGAGCGGGTCTGGTTGTTGTACCCGAGGAAGTCCATGTTCCGCTTCTCGTCACGGTTGGTCGCGGTGCCGCCGCGGTCGTTGGCATCGCGTTCGATGACGCACATGAGTTCGGCGGTAGAGAGGAAGCCGGGTTCCTCGCGGATGCCGTCGATCTGGCTTGCTTGGGCGCGGCCGAGCTGGCGCTCGGTGCTGATGGCGGCCGCGCCGGCGGCGTTGTTGATCGGCAGGCGGTTGGCCGCGCGGTCGCCGATGAACTTGGCCGGGGTCGTGGTGCGCTCGGTCCAGGTCAGGTTCTTGTCGCGGTACGCGACGATGCTCGCGGCCAGATCGGTCTCGATGCTCGTCTGCGTCCAGGAGTTGTTCCAGATCAGGTTCGGGCCCCAGGTCGAGTCCGCAGGCGTCACGAGCGGGAGCATCCGCAGCACGCTGGGCGGGGCGGTGTTGATGTTGATCAGACCGTTCACCGGCCGGATGGCCGAAGCCTGATCGTTCTCGAACGCCGAGAACTGCTCCATGATGCCAAGGGCCGTCGGGATGCCCAGGCCGAACCGGATGTCGCGTGTGACGGCGGCGTTGGGATTCAGGCCGTTGTAGGCTTGCGAGCGCTCGAAGACGCCGTCGCGATTGCCGTCGTAGAAGGGCGCGAAGTCGTCGAGCACGACGTGGCCGCGATCGATGACCGGGCGATCGTTCGTGTCGCCGAAGCCGTCGGGATTCGCCCGGGCAACGGCCGGGAGGTAGAGCGAAGCCGGGTCCGCTTTGTCCACGGGGACGGCGGGGGTCGGACGCTGTTCAAAGCCGTACGCGATCGCGAAGGCTTCGGACGCGGTGAGGTAGCGGATGTTCTGGTCGGTCTGCTCGGTCAGGTTGCGGCGGAGCGGCGATTCCCACGGGGTGATCGCCATCGGCAGAAGCAGGTCCGACACGCGGAGCGTCGAGGCTCGCGAGGGCGTCCCCGGCACTTCCGTGCCGAAGACCGGGTTGTTGACGCCGCCAAAGCCCTTGTCGCCGCGGTGGGCCCGGGGCATCAGGTCGCGGAGCTGGGCGTACGAGACCGAGTCGCGGTTGGCCTGGATATCCGGGATGTCCGTTCGCTTGTTGCTGGGCGACTTGGGCATCGTGTCGGAGAAGGCGACATCGCGCGAGTTGGCGATCCAGTCGCTGGTGACGAAGTCGGCCATGCCGTTGTTGGCGGAGGTGCGAAGATCGTCGATGAGCGCTTTGGTGAGCGAGATGCGTT
>JBIKTT010000182.1:0-5316 GCA_044347925.1 Phycisphaerales bacterium | reverse complement strand
GAAGTTCCGTTTCCGCCCGATCACCCGCGTCGTGACCGCGCTCGTGCTGGCGGCGACCGCCGCGTACGCCGCCCCCGCCGCCCGCGCTCAGGACGACTTCCTCGAGAAACTCAACAAGCGCGCTCGCGAGGTGCGGGCGGACCGCCGGTCCGACCTCATCCTCATCCCCCTGCTCGCCAAGATGACGCCGCCCCCCGCCGAGATCCAGGCCGACCTCGAAGCCGGCCCCGCGTGGATCCTCATCGACCCCTCCGTCACCGCACGCTGGGCCAAGATGAAAGCCTGGGCCGAAGCCGCTCCGCAGCAGGCCGCCCTCAAGGGCCTCGGTGACGCCGCCAAACAGTTCGACCGCAACGATCCCGGCATGGGCTGGGGCCTCCCCTACGGCGCCACCTCCGAAGCCATGGAAGCCGTCCGCGCCGATCTGCACGTCGACCTCGGCTCGGAAGAGCCCACCATCGCCGAAGCGGACCCCAAGTACCTCGTCCGCATGCAGTGGCTCGAGGAACTCGCTCACGTCGAAGCCACCCGCCTGCTCGCCGAGGGCCAGCCCGGCGAAGCGATCAACACCCTGATCAACATCACGTACATGGGCCGCCAGCTCGCCGATCGCGAACTCTCCTCCGAGGTCCGCGAAGGCTGCCGCATGATGATCACCGCGCTGGGCCGCGTGCGTGACATCGCGTACCAGGACTTCCGCGGCGAGCGCAAGCTCGACATTGCGACGCTTCGCGCCCTCATCGAGCGTTTCGCCGATGGCCAGTTCCGCATCGCCCGCATCCGATTCCCCATGGGCGACCTGTACGCCATCGAGCAGCTCATCGCCCGCGCCTACGGCAACGGCGGCGCTCCCGACGGTGCTCGCCTGGGCCCGATGCTTGCTCGCATCGCCACCCGCCAGCATCCCCTCAAGATCTTCAACGAGTCCGCCCGCTGGACCGAAGCCGCCAAGTCGATGGGCGACCGCCGGTCGACCGAGGAGATTCTCGGCCAGGTCTACGGCGACTGGACGACCCGCTGGACGATCGACCCCTTCGACCCGCGCATGCGGGCGACCTTCGAATTCGAGAAGTTCTCGCGTCCGCGCTACCCGCTGGTCTCGCTCCTCACCGACCTGACGGAGTTCTTCGACACGCGGCAGGTGATCAACACCGAGATCGTCGGCACCAGGGCCGCTCTCGGCCTGCTCGGCTACTTTTACCAGCAGCGTGCTTTCGCCCGCGTCCTCACCTCCGCCCGTCCGGACTGGATCTCGGCCAAGGAAGCCGATCCGTTCAACCCCGACGAGCGTGATCGCGACGGCGTGCCCCCGCTTCGGTACATGCGTCCCATCACCGACGACGATCAGAAGCGTCCGCACGCGATGACGGTCGTCACCGGCAGCGGCTACAACTTCCGCCTGACCCTCGACGACTCGGTCTGGATGCTCTGGTCGGTCGGCTCCAACAGCGAGAACGACTTTGCCCGCTTTGTCCAGAACACGTCGAAGATGGTCTCTCGGGCCGACTATCTGATCTGGCCGCCGATCGAATCCCTGACGCGTCAGCACCTCAAGGACATCGGGGCTCTTCAGTAAGCAACCCGCCGCCGGATCCGGCATCTCAAAGCATGGGCGGGCGTCCTCACAACCTCGCCCCACGGACGCGAACCACGCGTCGGGAGTTCTGATTGACCACCAGCGCCGTCGAACGTGTCGTCATCATCGGCTCCGGCCCCGCCGGATGGACCGCAGCCGTCTATGCCGCTCGGGCGAACCTCTCCCCGGTGGTCTACTGCGGCGTGCCCAAGCAGACGCCCTCGATCGTCCTCCCGGGCGGGCAGTTGATGCTCACCACGGAGGTTGAGAACTACCCCGGGTTCCCCCACGGCGTCATGGGGCCCGAGATGATGGGGATGTTCCAGAAGCAGGCCGAGCGGTTCGGCACCCGCGTCGTTCAGGCCGACATCGAACGCTGCGATTTCTCCAAGCGTCCCTTTGAGCTTCACACCGATGACGGCAACGGCGGCAAGGGCACCGTCCGGGCCCACTCGGTGATCATCGCGACGGGCGCGGTCGCCAACTGGCTCGGGCTTCCCAACGAAATGCGCCTTGCCACCAAGGGCGGCGGCGTCTCGGCCTGCGCCGTGTGCGACGGGGCTCTCCCCGCGTTCCGCAAGCAGCCCGTCGCCGTCGTCGGCGGCGGCGACACCGCGATGGAAGAAGCGACCTACCTCACCAAGTTCGCGTCCGAGGTCATCGTCCTCCACCGCCGCGACTCCCTCCGCGCCAGCAAAATCATGCAGCAGCGGTTCCTCTCCCGCCCCAACGCCAAGGTGATGTTCAACAAAGCCGTCGTCGACGTGCTCGGCGAGGACCGCATCTCCGGCGTCGTCATCGAGGACACGGTCACCAAGCAGCGTTCCGAACTGCCCGTCCGCGGCCTGTTCATCGCCATCGGACACACGCCGGCTACCGGGTTCCTCAACGGCAGCGGCGTCGAGCTCGACACCAGCGGCTACGTCGATCTCAAGACCCGCGGCAGCAGGACCAACATCGAGGGCGTCTTCGCCGCCGGTGACGTCGCCGACAGCCACTATCGACAGGCCGTCACGGCCGCGGGAATGGGCTGCCAAGCCGCCATCGACGCCGAGCGCTGGCTCGCCACGCAGGACGTGCACTAAGCGTCCCAAGTCCAAAGCACCGGATTCAGTTCAGATCGACGATCGCCCCCGCCGCATCCAGATGCAGGCGGAGCCGTGAATCGAGCAGCCCGCGGACCAGCTTGGGCTCGGTGGTCACGAGGTGTTCGCGCGGCTTGACCGCGCCCACACGCTTGGCCAGTTCCGGAATCGCGCCGCGGAGTACGGCGGTGTTCACTTCGACCCACGACGCGCACGCCGTGAGATCCGCGACGGCTTGGGAGATGTTCCGCTCCGGCGTGGCCATCGCGAGGACGTGGACCTCTCCTTCCGGCGAGACCGCGATCTCGACGCCGGGAGCGAAGGGGCACCGGACATCCACGCTTCGAAGCCCGGAGAACCGGGGCGTGATCGACGCGGCCTCTTGCCCGGTCTCAGGAACGGTGCTCTCGGTGCTCTGGGGTTCGGTCGCTTTCGACGGCTGAAGCGGAGCGATCACGCTTCGAAGGAACGCCGCGGGGGAACCCACCGCGTTTCCAAGGAAGAGCGGGATCGGTCGGGTCGGCCCGATCTTGTCGGAAACGACTTCGCATGCCACCGCGTGCGACAGGAACGAAGCGGTCGTGCGCTCCAAGCGAGCGGCGGCGTCGCGAGAACGCTCTTCCGGCCCGCCCAGCACGACCACGGCGAGTTCGGTGTGTCCCTCGCGGATGGATTCCTGGTGGACCATGCCCTTGAGGGCGCGATAGCAGGCGACCACGGCGGTGTCGTGCGACCCGGTCAGGATGGCGACGCGGCGGACGCCCGGCATCATGGCGGTTTCGATCTCGCGGGTCTCGTCGACGCTGACGATCAGCGTTTCGGCGAGCGACGAAGCCGCGAGGATGGCTTCGGAAAGCGAAGCGGGCTTGTGAAGCGGATCAAGCCCGGCGGCTCCGGGAGCAACGCCGAAAAGATCGATCGCGGCGGACTCGCCACGCCAGCGGAGGAGCACCACCGGCGAACCGACCTGCTTCTGGCGGTGCTTGGCGTACTGCTGAACCCATGCGGAAGCCGCGACCGGCAGATGGCCGATCACGACCACCTCGGCACGCATCTGCACCGGCTCACGCCGGACGGTCGAAGCGATATCCCGAGCCTGACGGGCATCGGCCGGAGCGGGTGCCGACGGCTTGGCTCGCGAGGGCTCTGTTTTCAACGGGGGCAACGGCAGATCGTCAACGTCGAACATTTCGGTTGCGGGCGTTGAAGCGGGCAGGTCACCCAGGAAAAGCTCGGTGAGTTGCTCGATGGGGTCGGCCGGATCGCTCAGACCGCCGAGGGGGCGACGCCCGGGCTTGAGGCCCTGCGGAGAACGCGGAGCGGTGTGGGGCGAACCTTCGTGCATGCTCAATCCAAGGTTAGGCGCTGGTCATCATCGCTTCCGTGACGGGCTTGACGCTGCAGAGGTTGTTGGGCTCGCCGAAGGGATTGTGCTGGACGCAGGGGTTGTGGTCATCGGCCGCCCAGACGCCATCGACGACCAAGCGGTACTGGTGTTCGCCAGGCGGGAGCGGGAGACACGTCTCGAACGTGCCGGCTTCCTCGTTGCGACGCATCGGGGTGGCGGTGGGCGACCAGCCGTTGAAGGAACCGGCGATCGCGACGGTGCGGCCAAGGGTAAGGGGCTGCACGAAGAGGACACCCTGCGAGGTGGCGCGGACGCCGAAGAGGGAGTTGACGGGGGCACGGCCGGGCTTGACCTCAACATCGGACACCAGGCGGAGTTCGGGGCGGCCGGGGCCGGCCGTCCAGCCGGCATCGGGCCCTTCGCGGCGGAGGAGCTTCTGGGCACGCAGGACCAGCTCGGCCGCTCGATTGGCGGGAGCGGGGGCCGCGGCCGGAGCGGGAGCCATCGTGGCCGCGGCGAGGGCATTGTCGACCTCGGCGGTGAGCGGCGCGGGCTGGAGCTCGATCGACTGGGCAGCGACGGTCCGGGAAGCCGCCGTGGAACTGGCCGCGGGCTCAGCCTCGGGCTGTTCCTGCTCGGAAGAATCCTCGGATTCCGTGGCTTCGGACGAGTCGGGGAGCATGTCGTCGAGCGGGGTGGGCGTGATGGCGCGGCTGGAGAGCCCCTTGCGGAGGCCGAGGGTTTCGAGCAGCCACATCGCCAGATCGGAGTAGTCCTTGGCGCCTTCGCTTTCCGCGGCGTACTCGTGGATCGACTGGCCGAAGCTCGACGCTTCGCGGAGCTTGGGATCGCGACGGACGACGACGGGAGCGACATGGTGCGAGAAGCGGCGGCGAAGCTCTTCGAGCAGGTCGCCCGCGACCGCGCTGGATTCGTCGTGGATGGTGGCGAGGAGCGAGGACTGGATCGTGAGGCCAAGACGCTTGGCGAGGCTCTTGATCGTCGCGACCTGCTTGGTCGCGCCCTGAAGCGAGAAGTAGCCGGTTTCGACGGGAATCAGCACGTAACTCGCGGCACAGAGGGCGTTGTACGTGAGCAGGCCGATGCTGGGCGAGCTGTCGATGATGGCGATGTCGTACTCGGTCTTGAAGCGTTCGAGCACGTTGGCCAGCCGACGCTCACGGTCGGGGCGCTCGGCGAGGCCGCCGCGGAGTGCTTCGAGCCCGGCGAGCTTCATGCGGCTTGGGGCAAGGTCGAGATTGCGGCCGGCACGCCAGAGAAGGCGGGTGGCGTCGATGGGTCGGTTG
>JBIKTT010000181.1:0-5346 GCA_044347925.1 Phycisphaerales bacterium | reverse complement strand
ATTTCACATTTACCATCTGAGATTTCCAATTTGAAATTTCCCATTTGAGATGTCCCGTTTGAAATGTGCCACTTCACCCTTGAGAGTTCACATTTCACATTTCAAATCTCCACGCTGACCTCCGACATCCACCCCTCCCCCACTCGCCTCCCAAAGCCGCCGGTACAATCCCACGCCAGCCCGCACGGGCGCGGCATCACCACGGAGACCGCATGCCGGACCAACCGCGAAACCCCGTCTGGCGAGCCCCCGTCCTCTGGATCGCCGGAACGGTGCTCGTGCTGTCGCTCTGCTGCAGTTCGCTCAGCCTGCTCGCCTTCTTCGGCGTGATGGCGGACGTCGGCCCCGATGAGAACCGCCAGATGGGCTTCCAGATCCTCCGCCTCACGGCAATCCCCCTGATCCTGAGCGCCGCCGCCGTCGCAATTGCCCTCACCTTGGGGCGGTCTCGCCCGAAGTAGATGCCACACTCAGAGAATCAGAATACGATCGAGCGGTGCCGACGCATACGTATGATCCCCGCAGACTTGCGGCGATGAGACAGCTGGTCGAGGTTCAGAGGAAGCCGACCGCATGGCACGGCACGACAAGACGATCATCAACCTCCGGCAACTGGGAAACTCGAAAGAGCCTGCGGTCCCGGGGGCTGTTTTCGACTTCCTCGCGATCGATCAGAAGCTTCGTTGCGGGTTGGTCGTCAAGACCGGACTGAGGTTCCACGCCGCGCCCTTCGGCGAGGACGGCACGATCTTGGTCTACCTCTATAGAACGCCCTACAGCATGAGCACTGACTGTCTGAGTGCGGAGAATCTGCTCACTCCACCGCTGGTCACCTACAACGGATTGTGGGAAAGCGGCTTGTTCAGAACAACACGGATCCTGCGGCCCGAATCACTTTCCGTGCTCCCGTTTCACCAGTTCTGGAACAGCCGCAAGAAGCAGTTCTTCGATGAGAACGGCGCGGCGGTGCGCCGCAGGCCCGGCCCGATCGGGTTGGACTCCGTGTTTCTTGAGGGCGGAGTGAGTTCCGCCGTGAGCATCGCCCTGGGTCTTAAGTATCACGCGGATGATGCCCCGGATCCAATCCCGCATTCGCTCGAGAATTTCTGGGTGATCAGGTAGCGATTCGAGATCGGTCGCATTTGGCGAGACCGCATCGACCCGCGTCAACTCGGCGACCAGCCAAACCGTTTCGGTCCTGCGCCGCCGCGATCATCGAAACAAGGTACCGTCCGTACACCGCAGCAATCCCCCACCGCCGCACGCATTCCGCGACGTCCTTTCTCATCGTCGCGGGATCCCGCGACGATCTCCGATCGGCGCCCCCTCCGTCCGCCTCACCGAAACCCATGGGCCGGGCGGCCCGTTCGCACTCCCGCGGTGTCTACCACAGCGGCACAAGATCATCCGGAGGGAAGTAGGAGCAGCGTTTCATGTCCGCTGCGTCCATCCGTTCTCGCACCAGGTGAGAAATGAACGTCGTCCGCTCTCTGCCAAGCGGTCGAAACACATGGGCGCTGCTTGGAACTCGATCGACATCTAGAAAGAACTTGTCCGCGACTCGCTTGGCTTCACCCTGTCGCCACGTGGTGCGATGCTCATCGTGGCACACAACCACTCTCGTCGCCCAGACCACGAAGTACCGGCCCTTTGGCATCCACACCTTCTCCTTGTGGAACACACGACAATCAGAAAACACAAGAGATTCAGGCTCCGCGGTCTGGAGAATCTCCCGGAGGGGGGCCGACACCACAGGCAGCGATGGAAACCACGGCATGTCGTCAACGACATCGTCGCGCGATGCCGCGAAGTCGATCATCGGCATGATCGACCGCTTGAGAAACTCCATGCTTCCGGATCTCCAGTACTCTTGGAGCGTACTTGCTCTGAGCGAACTGACCAGCTCATAGTCGTGCTCTTGAAGCACCATGCGATTTGCGGTGCGGGTGTCGCCCGAGATGAAGTGGTAGTAGGGAAGAACTGGTTCCAGATGCCGTCGCGACATGCTTCATTCTATCGAACTGGCCGGTTGGCATCATCACTCCCCCACCACCCACCCCACCCGCGCCACAGCGTAAAGTCCCACCCATGCCCACGCTGATTCTCACACCCCGGTTCACCGCCGACGCGCAATCGCTCTGGCGAGCCGCGACCGCGATCGGCTGGGCCGTCCATCGCCTTTCCTCGTGGCGCATCCCCGATGAACTTCGAACCGTCGAGGAGCCCGTCCTCTATCTCGAGGCCCTCCTCGGCCCCACCATCGCCGGAGAGTTCGGCCTCCGGCTCGATGAGCCGCCGATCGACTGGCTACCCACCCTCCCACGCGAGTTTCGCCAACGCGACATCCGGCTCACGACCTTGGCGGAAGCACGAACCCTCACCGCTCCGTGGTTCATCAAGCCCCCCAACGACAAGAGCTTCCCCGCCCGCGTCTGCACCGGAGCCCAGCTCCCGCCTGAGTTTGACCCGAAGATGCCGGTCCTCGTCTCTGAGGTCGTCCGGTGGGAGAAGGAATTCCGCGCGTTCATCCTGGACAGACGGGCGCGGACCATCTCCGTCTACGCCCGGGCGGGCGAACTTCAGCGTGACAACGGCTTTGCCCAATTCCCCGAGGAACAAGCCCAAGCCGAAGCGTTCCTCCAGAGCCTCCTCGCCGACCCGCGCGTCGACCTCCCCCGAGCCTGCGTCATCGATGTCGGCGTGGTCGAGAACCGCGGCTGGGCCGTCGTCGAGCAGAACGCCGCGTGGGGAGCCGGCATCTACGGCTGCGACCCCGAGCAGGTCCTCGAAGTCCTCCGCTTCGCGTCAACTCCCGCCACGCCGCTCTGAAGCCGCCGCTCCAAGCCATGAGGCCGGACGCATTGCCGCCACCTCGCGGCACGCGACACGCCAGCCATAGCGGAAACCCCTTTGCGGCGTGGCGGCGTACTTCCCGAATCAGCGAATCAGTAGCTGAAGTTGGCTTGGGGGTGGGTGCTACCGGAAGCGTCGGCGGCGGCGTTCCCGCTGACGGCGGCGCTGGCTGGGGCGGTCCGGTCCACGATGGGGCCATAGACGTTGTTGGCGACCAGAGCCCAGTTCACCGTGTTCCCGCTGCACGTGTTGCCGAGGATCACGTTCCCGCTCGCGTCGACATCGATCCCGCGGTCATTCGCGATGCAGTTGTTCCGCTCGATGCGGTTGTCGCTCCCGGTGACGTTGATCCCGGCCCCATCGCCCGCGCCGGCCCCGTTGCCCGAACAGACGTTGTCGATCAAGAGGTTGGCGGCATTCGCCCTGATCCCGTCGCTCGAGTTGGACCTGGCCACGCACGCGCGAACCGTGCTGCCGAGGGCCACCACGATCCCGGGCCCGAGATTCGAAGCCGCGATGCACTCCGCCACCAGGCTGTTGTCACCGGCAAAGATCCCGCTCGTCTGGTTGTTCACCGCAACGCAGCTGATCACCTGCGAGAATGCGCCGATCGAGATCCCGCTTCCCGTGTTATCGCTCGCCGTGCACCTCAGAACGCGAGACTGAGGGCCCAGACGCATCCCGATGACGGATTGCTGCACCGTCACATCCTCGACCACGAAGCCGGACCCGAAGAGGTCGATGCCCTGATTGCCCCACCCTCGGACGCTCCCGTTGCAGACCTTCACGGCGGTCACCGTATCGTCCGTGCTCGTGATCCCATCCAAAGACCCCGGCGCACCGATGACCGCAAAGCCGTTGAGGTCCACCGTGACGTTGCTCGCGATGATCTGGATCCCGTGCTTGCCAGCGACGCCCTGGACGTTGCCGGTCAGGTAGTAGGAACCGGGCTGGGTGATCAGGAAGACACTGCTGCTGTCACCGGGCGTGTTCACAGCGTTGATCGCGATCCGCGGCTCAACGTCGCTGAGCGGCTTGTACGTGCTCGTGACGGGCCCCGCAGGAGGCGTGAGCGGCCCGGCAATAAGCAGACCGGCGGTGGCGACGAGGATAAGGGCGGAAACAACGGTGATGGCGGTGCGGCGGTTCATGGGCACTCGTGGAACAAGACAAGGAAGGGCGGCACGACGTCGGCCACGCCCCTCCCCAGTGCGATCCTCGAAGCCAAATTGGCTCAGCAATCCCGTTCGCGGGAGCCATTTCACGTGCACTCAACAAGCTTCTCGGGCAGAACAACCCGTACGAGGACCTTGCACAGCCGAGCGGCGAGCCGTCGGCTCCCGAGATCGTCCGATCACACCGCCAAAGCGCCCGGGAACCCGCACCACCCGCCGGGGCCCCCGGACGGGTCGACAAGCCGGCACACGGACGGCGAAGCGGGCGGGATCCGCGTGGCAACCACCGGCGACGGCAACTGGACCTTTGGCTCGTACAGCCCAAGAATTGTGCGGTGTGCTGGTTCATCACCATCGCCGTGCCCCACAACGCCGTCGCGGAAGTCCTCGCCGCGCACGGTGCGCCCGGGATATCCATCGCCCCGACGCAGAACCCCTCGGCGCTCGCCGCGGCGGGCGCGGGTTGGAAGCCCCTCCTCGTGACGGGGGGCGGCTGCTCGTGCGCGTGGTATCGGCGGCCCAGCGCCGCCGGCGCCGATGAAGAGCTCGCCCGTGCACGGCGCAAGTACGAGAGCATGAACTGGAGCCCGACGAAGATCGCGCGGGCCCTCGCCTCGATGCGCTCCAAGCCGCGCCCCGGCGAAGGCCTGCACACCGTCATCATCGATCTGCTCGTCGCCGTGGCCAAGCGGCACGGCAAGGTGCGCGTCTGGGTGCACGACTTCACCGGACGCGTCGAGACCGAGCCGTTCGAGCTCGCGCGGCGCGAATCGTGGCCCCTCGCGGACCTTCTGTCCCGTGCCCCCGCTCTCGAACAAGACGTCCTCGCCGAGATCGTCGCCTCACGAACCAACTGAAGCAACCAAGCCGCCCCCGCCGCGCCGATCGACTTCCGCCACCGACCGAAGCAGCCGTCACCGATCGCGCCCCGCTCGACCCATGACACCCATCGCCGGTGCCTCCGGCGATCGGTGCAACAAGCAGGGCACATGCCGTCACGTCGGCGGCGCCGGCGTTCCCTGAACGCGGACGCGAGACTTGGTCTACGGAAACCCGCGACGAGCAGAGAATTCGGAGTTTCAGTTTCCCACCGACCGTGTCCAAGCCCGGAACGCCTCCGAGGCATCGAAAGTCGGCTCACCGGTCCGAAGTACCCCGCCCTTACTCAAACTCGACCGCATGCCACCACACCCTCAGCACCCCAGTTCAAACGCGTCAACGAAATCGAAGTAGTCAAAGTGATCCACGAACGAATCCCCGTTCACGTCGGCCGTCGGCTCTCCTCCTTCGACGAAAGCCCGCGTGAACGCTTCCGCGT
>JBIKTT010000006.1:0-16498 GCA_044347925.1 Phycisphaerales bacterium | reverse complement strand
AGCTTGCGTCGAGCATCGCGCCGCGGCTTGATCATCACGCCGGGGTGGTGCTGATGAACACGGCGGATGAGCTTCGCGAGCATCTTGGCGACGGAGCGGAGTGGGTGGATGGGATGAGCGTGCTGGCTTCGGCGTGTCGACACCAAGGCGAATGTCTGGGCGTGATCACGCTTTTCCGTCCGCGGTCGCAGCCGTTTACGCCGGAGGTGGCTTCGTGCTTCGGTGTGCTGACGGGCTTGTTCGCACAGCAGCTCTCACGGGTGATCCATGTGCACCACCGGCATCTGCCCAAGCACAAGTGGGGGTACCCGGGGGATTCGGCGGACGGCGCGGACGACATTGACCTGGCCGCTTGAGGGCGAGCGCGTCGGGCAATAAAGCCGAACCGGATCAGCTAAATCAGGCGAGCCAGATCCCACCAGCCAAATCAGTTGGAGGGTGGCGTCGCCGGGCGGGGGCTCAGGGTGTAGGCGGTCTGCGGTTCGGGCGAGAAAGCCGCGAACCGGACGGAGCCATCGAGTGAGACGAGGTTGCCCGAGCGCGGATCGCCGTGCCAAGACGCGTCGAGGCCGGCTTCGGCGTTGCCGACGGGCCGTGTCGCGTAGTACCACACCGCGTCGCCGGCGATGAGCAGGCGGGCGGGGCTTACCGTGATGTCATGCTCGGCGAGAGGCCGGGCCATGTTGTCGATGCCTGCCTGGGTCGAGTCCATGAGCAGCGCGTTGGCCCGGTAGCTGTTGCCGTAGAACTCGTAGCAGGTTCGGTCGCCGATGACGCTTGGGCCGGGCGTGCGCGGGTTGGTGCCCGCACGCCAGAGGCCGCGGTCGCCGGGGCAGTGGAAGCTGGCGAGATGTTCGCCGGAGGTCGAGGGGAGGCGTTCGGAGTAGAAGGCGTTGAGCGGGCGTCGGGCCGAAAGCAGCGCGAGCCGATCCGGACCGGTGAAGTCCACCCCGCCGTAGTGCCACTCCGGGCTGGCTTCCGTCCGCGGGAAGCGGCGGTTGTCCTGGATGTAGGACTGGAAAGCCGTTCCGAGCTGGCGAAGGTGGCTGGAGCAGACCGTGGTCTGGCTTGCTTGCCGCGCGTGGAGCAAAGCGGGGAGCAAAACGCTGATCAGGACGCCGATGATGGCGACCGCGATCATCACCTCGATGAGATTGAACGCTCGACGATTCACGGGGCCCGGATGCCTCCTTGGTCTCATCATACACGAAACCCAGCAGAAGTCACAGCGAACGGATACCGAATGGTTGTCGGGGCGTGGGGGTGCCCGCACGGGCGTTAGCTGGACACGCGTTGCCGGACGTGGTCGAGGACGTTCATGAAGTTGATGTAGCCGTCGTAGGGGGAGTCGTAGTGGGAGAAGTACTTGTGGACGTCGCCGTCGGACCAGTACTTGGTGCACATGTAGTAGAAGTGGTCGGAGGTGGTGAGTTTGCGCCAGTCGGCGAGCAGGTATCGGGCCTGCTGGACGGGGTCGGCGTCGGGGAGCTTGACCGGGGCTTCGTGGCCATGCTTGAGCTTGTAGTCGGCGAGGGCTTTGGCGAGCTTGTCCTTGATGGGTTTCTCAAGGCGGTAGGTTTCGGCGAGGGCGTTGTCCTGCATGGCGTTGCCGCGCCAGGCGGAAAGGTCGCGTTCCATGTCGGCCCAGGAGATGAAGTCGTGGACGTCGTACTCGCCGACGGGTTCGAACTGCTTGAGGGCTTCGGAGGGGGTGATGAAGTGGTTCTGGCCTGGGGCGATGTCGAAGACGGCTTCGGGGAGCTTTTCGAGGAACTTGAAGATGCCGGTGTCCTCCCACTGGTGCTCGCCGAAGGTTTCGTAGTCCATGAAGAGGTTGCAGAGGAAGCCGTCGCCGTTGATCTGCTGGACCCACTGCGCGAACTTCTCCGCGGAGAGGGGCCATTCGGCCCAGCCGCGGTTGGAGAACCGGAAGGCGATGTCGTCGGAGAGGCGGTAGTTCTTCAGCAGCAGCTTGAAGACCTTGTTGTCGCGGCCGGTGAGATCACGGAAATCGCCGGTGTTGAACGCGTCCCACTTCGGCGGCTTGTAGACGTAGTTGGGGGTACGGAATCCCAGGTGCCTGTCGGTGCCTTCGCAGATGGCGCCGGAGAAGCGGGGGTTTCCGGAGGCGTCCTTGATCTGGCAGAGTTCATGGGCGAGCTGGTTGGAGTAGATCAGCTCGGTGTTGCGGAAGACGACGGGAGTCTGGCCGAAGAGGCCCTCGATGCGGCGGGTGTGCATCGCGACCTGCTCGCGGAATTCTTCGGGCGAGTAGAGGAACGAGAGTGAGTGGTAGTAGGTCTCGGCGATGAATTCGCAGCAGCCGGTCTTGCCGAGTTCCTTGAAGACGTCGATCACCTCGGGGCAGAACGCTTCGAACTGGTCGAGGGCGATGCCGGTGATGGCGTAGGAGACGCGGAAGTTACCCTTGTGCCGCTTGACGAGGTCGAGGATGAGCTTGGTCGCCGGGAGGTAGCACTTGGTGGCGACCTTTCGGGCGATCTCGCCGTTCTTTTTGTCGTCGAAGTAGAAGGGGTCGTTGTCGAAGACGGAGAACTTCCGCAAGCGGAACGGCTGGTGGACCTGGAAGTAGAAGACGACTGAGGCCATGGTGACTCCCGGTAGGGGTGCGGGGGAGTGTAACCGGTGCGGGCCTGCCACACGGGGGGCCGGATGAAGCGCGTTTCACGTTTTGAGCGACGTGGCGGAGGCGATGGCAAGCGGGAGGAGAGCCAGCGCCGGCAGGAAGACCGAGAGGGCGGCCGGGAGCGCAGGGACGGGGTAGGAAGCCCCGAGGAACCCGCCGAGGAGCACGATCATTGCGAGGGGGGCCGCTTTGATCGCGGCGATGAGCATCGGGGCCGGCTCGCGGCGCAGGAAGAGGGGCAGGATGATGACCAGACCGAGGAGGTTGCAGAGGACGGTGCCGAATCGGCCGAGGCGGATGCGTTCGATCTCGTCGGCGTGGACGCCGCCGGCTTCGGGGCCGCGGCGGAGCATTTCGGTCGCTTGGGAGAACGAGAGGGTGTTGCGGTATTCGGCGAACCGGCGGAGGCGGAGCGTCATCGGGTCAAGGTTGGTTTTGATGGCGTCGATCGGCTGCGGGAGCGTGCCGGTGTCGGCGAAGGGGCGGGCGAAGCCGCGGACAAGGGTCCACGCGTCGCCGGACCACGTTGCACGGTCCGCGGAGATGACGCGGATACCGACGCCCTGGGCATCGCGTTCGATGATGTAGACGCCGGTCAGGATGCCCCGGTCGGCGTCGAAGACGCTGGCGTGGAAGATGCGTCCCTGCGAGTCGGGCGTGAGGTTGAGGCGGTCGGCGCCCATCGTGCGCTGCCCGGCTTCCTGGGGAGTCCGGGTGAGGAGCGGGGCGATGCGGGGCAGGACGTACTCCTGGGCCGCGAGCTGGCCGAGGGAGAGGGTGGCGGCGCAGAAGAGGATGGGTCGGGCCGCTCGGCGGAGGCTGATGCCGCCCGCGAGCATTGCGACAAGCTCGCGGTGGCGGACCATCTGCGTGAGCGTGAACCCCGCGCCGGCGATCATCACCAGGCCGAGCAGGTGCACGCCGAGTTGGATGAGCTGGGGCCACCAGAAGTCAAGCACGAGGCCGAGCGCGAAGATCATCGTGCGGCCCCAGCCGGGCGGGCCCTGGTCGGAGGTGAGCGCGGTGGTCGCGGCTTTCGTGTACTCGTCGAACTTCACGGAGACGTCGACGGCGACGATGAAGGTGAAGAGGATGAAGAGCAGGAGGAGCGTGTTGCCGAGGAACTGCCGCGCGATGTAGCGGTCCAGGAGGTTCATGGGCACCTCCGGTCGACGCTGAGGCGTCGGAAGATGTACGCGGAGGCGGAGCCGAGCGCGGCGCCCGCCACGACATCCGAGAGGAAGTGGGCTCCTGAAAGCACGCGGCTTGCGGCGCAGCCTGCGGCGAGCAGCACCAGGACGGGGGTCGCGCGGGGGAACGCGGCGGAAAGGGCGAACATGCCGCCGAAGGCGACGGCGGCGTGGCTGCTCGGGATGCCGCGGTTGCCGACGTCAAGCGGAGCGAACAATCCGTGCCAGATGTACTCGCCGGTATCGGTCGGGCGGCCGCGGCCGATGACGAACTTGAGGCCTTCGGCGACGGCGCCCGCGAGCGCGGCGGAGAGGAGAGCCGCCAACCCCGGGAGATTGCGCGGGCGGGGCGAAAGGCTGGTGCGGCCGAAATCGATCGCCAGCGCGAGCGCGACCCAGAGCGGGAGGTATCCCACGGCGCGGAGAAACTGCCACCAGTCGCGCCGCTCGACGTCTTTGCCGACGCTGAACGACTGCCAGGCCCAGTGATCCAGGACGTGGGCGAGGGCGATCGCGATGATCCAGAGGATCGCCAGGCGCGCCCAGCGGGGGCGGGCGGAACCGGCTTCGAGATCGCGCGTGGCGGAGTTCATCGGGCGGGGGGAGTGTATTCGAGCGCGGTGAAGGCTTCGCGGTTGCGTTTGCGGTCGCCGTCGAGCTTGCCGCGTGGGGTAACGGATGTGAAGCCCCAGGACCAGTCCTGATCGGCGTCGCCGAGGAGGACGGCGGAGCGACCGGCGAGCGCGGGGTTGGAAAGGTCGGTGTGCGGCCAGAGGTCGTATTGGCTCTTGCGGCCGCCCATGCGGCTTCCGGAGCAGTAGACGGTGGGGTGGCCGGGGAGGTAGAACGCGAGCTGGCTGGCGCGGCCGTAGAACTGCGAGATGACGAGGGGTTCGACGTTCGGGGTTTGCGTGCGGAGGTCGGTCTGAAGGCGGGCGACGTGGGCGGCCATCTGGTCGGCGCCCATGAGGCGTGAGATGGGGATCCGCGGGCCGATCGCGGGGAGTTTGGCGAGAAGGTCCATCCGGAGGATGCCCAAGCCGGCGATGAGGCCGAAGACGAGTGTGGCGTGCCAAGCGATCTGGGCCACGGATTCGGGCTCTTTGCGGAGGAAGCCGGCTTTGGGCTTGGGAGCGGGGAGCGCGGCCCAGGCGCGGCGGGCGGCGAGCACGCTTTCCATGCCTTGGACGACGCTCCACGCGGCGAGGACGGTGAGGGTGGTGTATCCGGCGAAAGCCCAGTTTCCTTCGGGCTCGGTGACGAAGCTGACGCCGAGGTAAAGCAGAATAATGGGAGCGCCGCAGCACGCGAGAAAGAGGCGCGGAGCGCCGGGGCCCAGGGCTCGCCATCCGGTGAGGGCGAGCACAAGCATCGGGCCTGCGAGAGCGACCTGGGTGCCGATGAACTCGAGGGTCCACGAGGGGTCGTAGTGGTAGCCGGAAGCGGACTGCGTCGGCTTGACGTCGCCGCCGGAGAGCCCCAGGTGCCCGAGGAGGTGCCGGGCGGTGGGCCAGTCGCGCTGGGCGTTCCAGATGATGTTGGGGAGCAGGCCAAGCAGCGAGACGGCGGCGATGACGACGGCTTTGGTGCGGGTAGAACGCAGCGTCGGCGAGCCGGCGGGCTTGGCGAGAATCGCGAAGGCGAGCAGGCCCGGGAGCAGAAGCACCATCGTGTGTTTGAACGTGAGGCCCGCTGCCGCGGCGAGGCCGGCAGCGACGACCCATCCGAGCCCGGCCCGCGTGAACGCCCGCCATGCGAGCCATGCCGCCATCGACCAGCACGCCGCGTACGGCATGTCGATCGTCATGAGCAGGCTCGTCGATTGGAAGAGCGGGACCAGTTGGAAAACGGCGGCCGCGAAGAAACCCGCTCGCTTGTCGGGAAGCGTGTCACGTGCGAGCCCGGCGAGCGAGAGGGCCGCAAGGGCGCTGCAGAGCACGGCGGGGAGCCGCACCGCGAACTCGGTATGGCCGAAGAGCGAGGTCGAAGCGGCGATGAGCGCCGCGATCCCGGGCGGTTTGCTGTAGTAAGACCAGTCCAGATGACGCGACCATTCCCAGTAGTGCGCTTCATCCTCGAGCAGGGTGTATGGGCAGAGCCAGGCGAGGTAGGCGATGCGGGCGAGGGAAACCGCAAGGATGAGCAGAAGCACCGACCGCCACGAGGCCGCCCAAGGCGCGAAAAGCGTCGAGCCTGTGCTTGGGGCCGTTTGTGATGGAGGTGCGTCGGGGTTCACGGTTCAGTGGCGTGCGACCGAGCGGAATGAGAGGAGCGTGTAGGCGGCGAGACCGACGACGCCGGCCCAGAGGAGGATCAGACCGCTCTCGCCGCTGCCGTGCGTGGTCTGCTGGCCCCCGGCGATGGTGATGTAGCACAGGAGGGCGGGGAGGAACGACCAGAGGTAGACCGCGAGGGGTTGGCTGAGGGACAGGCGGAGAGCGACGACGGCTCCGGTCACGATCATGAGCAGGCAGCAGACGGCCTGGGCCCAGCGTTCGTGCTGCTTGCTCGTGACTTCGTTCTGGAGGTCGCGTTCCTTGCGGCGGAGGTCTTCGGCGGCGTTCTTGACGGGCGTCGGATCGCCGCGGGTCTCTTTCGCGGTTGATTCGGCGGCGGCGAGCAGTTCGGGGACGCTCAGGCGCTGCAAGCTCTCGAGGGTCTCGGCTTTGGGGCTCAGCCCGCTGAGGGTCCAGTCCTTGCGTGATCCCTGTTCATCCTCTTCGCCGCCGGCACCGATGGCGACCATGCGGCCCTCGGGCGTCTCGAACTTGAACTGGAGAGCGGGGCCGGTGATCTCTTCCGCGGGCGCGGCGAGGAGCTTGAGCCCGGAGGCTTCCACCCGCATCGCGCCGCCCGATCCGCGAGCGTCGCCCTTGGCGGCGGTGCGGGCGAGGGGCGTCGTGGTCATGCTCTTGGGCGGGTTGACGCGATACACGCCCGGCGGGTCGGCGGGGTCGTGCACAAGACCGGAGGTCTGCACGGTCACGGTGCGTCCATCCTGCTCGGAGAGAACGATGCGTCCCAGGTCGCGGGCTTGCTTCTCAAGGTCGTCGATCACGCGGAGCCGTGCGGTTTCGAGCGCGAGGGTCCGGCGGCGGCGCTCGATGAAGTTCAGGCTCTCTGGCTTGGCGCGAAGCTCGCGGAGCTCGCCGAAGGTGAGGAACTTGGGGTCGTCTTCGAACGCGTCGGGGATCTCGGCGGCGAAGGGGGCCGAGTCGGTGCGGATCATGGCCCGGTCGCGGTCGCGGCCGACGAGGTTCTTGGCGCGGCACTCGACGCGGGTCATGGTCGTGGTCTGCGAGCCCGCGGGGCGGTCGACGCGAGAGAGCGTGACGTAGACCCATTCGGCGGTGCCCTGCATGACGGGCTTGTCCTGCCCGTCGAACTCCACGACCACGGCTTTGCTGAGGGCGAAGCGTTCGATGCCGTCGTCGCGGCCGCTCTCGGGCTCGAGGCGGAGCGCATCCTCGGCGTAGACAAGCCGGTTTCCCAGAGCGAGGGATTCGCCGCGGTTGACCGACTTGACGAGCATGCGGGCGACGTCGAGCGTGATCATCTTCTGCATCGACCGCCAGAACCGCGGGATGACCTGCTCGTTCAGTGCTGCGAGCGAGCACGCGAGGACCAAGCCGACGACCGCCGCCGGGATGAGGAGCGCCCGGTGGCTGATCCCGCTCGCTCCGGCCGCCTGGGCTTCGTTGTCGGTGGCGAGTCGGTGGTAAACGAGGGTCGCGGCAAAGCAGCTCGCGAAGGGCAGGGCGTACGCGAGCATCGGAAGGATCGTGTACGCCATGAAGACCGGGACATCGGCGGGGGCAAGCTTGCCGTCAGCGAGGAACTTGATGCTCGCGGCGAAGCTCAGCACCAGCACGAGCACGCCCGTGGTGACCACGAGCAGCTTGACCAGTTCGGCGGTGATGTGCCAGAGCAGAGTCGTCGGGAGACGCATCGGGTCATTGTTGGCGTGCGGCGTTCACTCCGCGTGGGCAGGGCGAAAGTCCTCACGGGCCCGGTCCGGGGCGCGCGTTCGCCGAGAATCGTGGCTTGTGAGGGGCGCTGCGGCCGGCTTTACTTCCGCGAGACTTCGACCTTGCCGCCGGCGACGTCCTTGATAGCCAAGCCCATCGCGGCGAGTTCGTCGCGGATGGCGTCGGAGGCTTTGAAGTCCTTGGCGGCTTTCGCGGCGGCGCGTTTCTCAAGCAGGGCTTCGATCGCGTCGCTGGGCGTCGCCCCGGCGAGGTAGACGGCGCGACCGGTGGCGACGGCTTTGGCTTTCTCGCGTTCGAGGACGCCCAGGACGGCGTCAAACTCGCGCATGAGCGCGGCGTCCTCGGTGCCGGGGTTCTGCACGCCGCTTGCGAACTTGTTGACCTCGGCGATGGCGGCGGCGACGTTGAGATCCGCGTGCATGGCATCGGCGAAGCGGAGCTTGGCTTCATCGCGGAGGCCCTGGCCGGCCGGGTTGGTCCCGGTGCCCGCCGCGACGCGGCGCCAGCGTTCGACGATGCGGGCGGAGTCGGCCAGGCCCTGAAGCGTGAAGTTCGCGTTGGTGCGGTAGTGGGTCTTGATGAGCTCCAGGCGGATCGTCGCGGGTTCGAAGGGCTGCCGCGATGCGTTTCCGGCGAAGAGGTCGCGGGCGGTGTAGAAGTTCCCCTTGCTCTTGGACATCTTCTGGCCCTCGATGAAGAGGTGCCGCGGGTGGAACCACATCCGAGCGAACGTCCCGCCCGCGGGGGAGGCGCAGAACGCGCACGCCGACTGGGCGATCTCGCATTCGTGGTGCGGGAAGATGTTGTCTTCGCCGCCCGAGTGCAGGTCGATCTGCGCGGGGCTTGCACCCGGCGTGGCAAGAGCGGCCGCGAGCCCGCCGTCGATCAGCCGTCGCGCGGCCATCACGGTGCACTCGATGTGCCAGCCCGGGTATCCCGCGCCCCACGGGCTGTCCCACTTCATGATGTGGCTCGCGTCTTCCTTCCAGAGCAGGAAGTCGGCGGGGTGCTCCTTGGTGGACTGGTTGTCGGCGGAGACGCGGCCGCCCTCGCCCTCGCGGAGGTGATCGAGCGTGTTGCCGCTGAGGCGGCCGTAGTTCTCAAAGCTCTTGACCCGGAAGTAGACCGCTCGCGAACCCGCCGGCCCTGCGGCGTACGCGTGCCTGCGCGCAATCAGCGTCTTGACCACCTCGATCATCCCGTCCACGTTCGCCGTAGCGAACGGCATGACCGTGGGGTCGGTCTGCTGGTCGAGAGCGACCTTGAGCCCGAGCGTTCGCGCGTCTTCGAGGAACCGGCTCGCGTAGAACTTCGCGATGGTGTACGGGTCCTTGGGGTCGATCTCGACGCCTGCGGGGAGGGCGCCGGATTTCTTGGCTTCGGCGAGGCGTTTGCCGGCGACGGCCATGCGGTCTTCGCCGTTCTCGCCGCCGTCGGCGTCGTCGGTCATGTGGCCGACGTCGGTGATGTTCATGACGTGGGTGACGCGCCTGGGGCCGCGGTGCGGTTTGCCGTCGGGGCCGGTGAGCTCGCAGAGCGGGCTTTCGACGAACCGGCGTAGTACGTCGGCGGCGAGGAAGGACCGGAAGTTGCCGACGTGAGCGTCGTCGTAGACGGTCGGTCCGCAGGTGTAGAACGTTACGTGGCCGGGGTCTCTGGGGGTGAAAGCCTCGGGCCGCTTGGTCAGCGTGTTGTAGAGCGTGAGGGGCATCGCCGATGGTAGTGGGGCTTGGTCCAAAAAGACCGCCGACCGCCGGAAGGTCCGGCGGTCGGCGGGAAAGGTCATGTCGCTGAAAGCGCGGCTGATCAGCAGCCGGCTTCGTACGCCTGCACGAACGCGTCGTAGTCGAAGAAGTCGGCGAAGTTGTCGCCGTTGTAGTCCGCCGTGCGGCCCGCGGGGCAGGCTTCGCCCTCAAAGCACGCGACGTAAGCGTCGTAGTCAAAGAAGTCGAGCACGCCGTCCCCGTTGAAGTCGGCCGAGCAGGGGAAGCCGGCCGGGACCGGGACCGTCACCGCGACCGATGAGCCCGTGCCGGGCTTGAACAGCGGGATCGAAGCCGAGCCGTTCACCGGGCCCGAGTTGGCCGTGAACCACATCGTGTAAAGCGTGCCCCAGCGGAGCGCGTTGGCGTTGGGGTTCTGTGCGAACGTCTGATCGACGCTCCAGCCCGCTTGGCCGCTCGCGGCCGACCAAGCCCAGTCGTTGCCGTTGTACGGCTCGCCGGAGTGGTGGGGGACGTCGCGGAACCCGACGTTCGTGAAGGTGACGCCGCGGTTGAGCGGCAGGCGGAAGCCGGCACCGGAACGGTCCGAGTTCATGTTGCGGACGACGTACGTGTACGTCCACGTGCCGTTCCCGTTGTTGACGACCTTGGAGCCAACCTCGAACCGGCAGTCCAGATCGTTCTGGATGTAGTCCGCGTTGGCGACGGTCACGGTCGGATCAACCTCGCGCCACGCCCACACCGCGGACTTCTGGCGGACGGTCGAGCCGCTCCACTGGGGAACCGTCGTCGCGCTCGTGAACCGCATGCGGCGGTACGAAGCGTTGTTCAGGCCGTTGCCCCACTGGGCGTCGTCCTGCGTCACGTACTGGGCTTCGGCGAAGTAGAACGCGCCCTCGTTCAGAGCCGGATCGATCTCGGAGGTCAGCACCTGCAAGCGGCGGTCGATCGTCGTCGTCGGCGTCGGGCCGCCGAAGGGGTACGCGAAGACGCCCGTGGTCGCGTTGACTTCCGAGCGCGGGCCCAAGCCGCCCTGGCTGCCGTTGAGGCCCGAGCCGTACGGATCCGAGCAACCCACGCCCAGCTGCGTCGAGCCGCCCGGCGGGTTGATGCACGTCGCGCACAGGTCGCCGTTCACCGAGGAGAACCCGTGCTTGACCCAGCTCTGCCCGATCTGCTCGAGGCGGCCGGCTTTGATGCGGAACATGTTCTGAGCGATCACCGGGTGCTGGTTGTTGTTGGCGATCCACTCGATGGGGAAGTCGCCCGCGTTGCAGGAGGTCGTGCCGACCGCGAAGGGGGTGATCCCGCCGACCGGAGTGTACCGGCCGACGTCGATCAGGTCGCCGACGATGACGTCAGGACCGGTGGTGGGGGGCGGGGGCGGATCCTGGAGAGCAACGCGGATGGAGTACGCGCCGGTCGCGTTGTTGTACCCGGCGACGCGGATCAGGTAGGTCACGCCGGCTTGCACGGTCACCTGGATGGTGGACTGCGTCCCGCAAGCGTCGTCGTTGCAGACCAGCACCGCCGCTCCCGGAGCCCCGCGGCAGCCCGTGTGCACCGAGAGGACCGTGTCCCAGTTCGCCAGACCGCAGGTGTCGACCACCAGAAGCTTGGTCTCGGCGGGCGTGAAGCTGTACCAGACGTCCGGGCTGGAGTTTGAATTGCCGCAGGTGCCCACGCCGTCGTTCGTGGAGCCGACCGTCGTGCCCGAGTAAACGCCAGGACCCGCAATCACGGTCGCCGTCGCGCACGAGTTGCTGCCGGCTTGCGCCAGAACGGAGCCTGCGGGAATTGCCGCGGCCAGCCCGGCGAACGAAACCAATCCAACGATGCGACGACTCATGGGGGTGCCTCCAAAAAGCACGGACACGGGGAGAGAACCACGAACACGGGCCGGCGGATGCCACGCCCGTGGCCCGGTTGAACCGAGCTCACAGAATACCGCCACGTGCGTCATCCGGAGCACCAAAGTTCCGGAATTCTCCCGTTTGTCGCGGCTGCGGCGGAAGCTCGTGTCGCAAAAACGACACGCACACAACCCAAACCAAGGTGCAAGCCGCCCAACCGTCCAGATCAGCAGCCGGCTTGGAAGGCTTCCACGAATCCGTCGTAATCGAAGAAGTCCACGAAGTCGTCCCCGTTCACGTCGGCCGTCCGGCCGGCCGGGCAGCCGAAGCCTTCGAAGCACGCGACGAACGCGTCGTAGTCGAAGAAATCGACGAACCCGTCGTTGTTGAAATCCGCGATGCAGCGACGCTCCGTCCGGTACGCTTTGACGTTCGTGCTGATGCCCGCGACGACAAGCGTTCCGTCGCGGCCGATGGCGGGGGCTCCGATGTTGATGTTCGGGACCGCGACGGACCACCGTTCGCGAAGGTCCGGGCCAAAGCAGTAGAAGCGCCCTTGGGCGAATTCGCCGTTGGACACATAGAGCTTGCCTTCGGCGTCGTAAGCCATGCGGACGGCTCCGAGCGGCGTTGCCAGCACGCCGGTGGATTCAAGCTCGAATCCGTCCGAGGCACGGAGCTTGCGGATCGAGTTGTCCGGGAAGGGCACGAAGACGGCGTCCTGTGTCGCGGCGAACTCGGCCGCGTAGGTGTACCGGCTTGCGACACGCCAGCGCTCGACGATCGCCGAGCCCGTGTCCGCGAACGCGTAGAAGAAGTCCACCGACGCGTTGTTCTGGACTCGGTTGAGATAGATGGTGCCGTCGGGGCCCACCAGCGGCGTGTTCTGAATCGTAAAGCCCGCCATCACCGTGCTCTGGTAGAGGAACGCTCCTGTTTCCGCGTCGAACTTCTTGATGACGTGCCCGCCCGGCGCGACGTCGGCGAGGTACACCGCCTGACCCGTCGAATCAGGCGCGAGCGCCCCGCCGCAGTTCCCGCTGACCGAGCAGACGCGAGGCGTGGTCCAGACCGTCGTGCCGTCGGTCGCGTTGATGCGCCGCACCCACGACATGCTCGCGATGATCAGGTCGCCGTCTTCGGCGAAAACCACGCCGTCGTACGCGCCCGCGTTGATCAGCTCGGCGCTCTGCCACAGGACCGCGCCCGTGGCCGCGTTCAGGCAGTAAAGCCGGGCCGACACCGACGCTCCGTTGCCGGAACGGGCCGCGTACACCCGGCCGTCCCGCGCACCCGCGACCCACGTCGTCCAGTCGCCCGCGTTCGCCGGGATGTTCGTCGCCCAAAGCTCGGCTCCGGTGTTCAGGTCCATCGCCACCACCGGTGAGCGGTTGGATTCAGGCGGAAAGCCCGTCTGCCGGACCATGAAGACCCGCGACCCCTCGATCACGGGTTGCCACGCGATGATCGAGTTCCGACCACCCGACCAAAGCTCGGACGCCGAATCAGGGCCGAACTCGGCGGTCGCACCGTTGCGTCCGGGGTTCCCCCCGGCGTTGGACCAGTTCTGCCCGCACGCGGAAGCGGCGAGCGCCATCGATGCACCCGAAAAAAACAGTCTCATCAGCGATGTGGTCGGCACGAATCAACCCTCCGATTTCCTGAGATAGCCCGACCAGTTTACCCGATGCGGGTCGTTTCCCAAACCTCGATTTAAGCCTCGCGGGAGACTTCAGAAAAAAAGGAGCGCAGGCTTCTGCTTTCGGTTACTCTCTCGGATAGTCGGGCCCGACCCCCCAACTCGTGGATCGGGCGGAGTCCGTCAGGAGAAGATGAGATGCGTGCGATGAAAGCGGCTTTGGTCGCGGCGGCGGGTCTGTCGGCTTTGGTTACCACCACGGCCAACGGGGATATCCGAGTTCTGGTTGTGGGCGATGCGAGTAATCCGTCGTGGCAAGCCGACGTGATCTCGAAGGTCCAGGCCAACGGCCGAGTCGACGGTGTCTTTGATTCGTTCAACAACAACGGCGGCGGTGTGCCGTCGCTTGATCAGTTGAAGAGCTACGACGTGGTCCTGGTCTGGACCGACTTTGGAACCGACGACAGCGTTGGTCTGGGCAACGTGCTCGCGGACTATGTGGATGCGGGCGGCAGCGTGGTGGAGATGGCGTTTGGCCTCTATGACGCTCCGAACATCGGCATTCAGGGTCGGTGGAAGACCGGCGGCTACGCGACGATGACCGCGACCGGTCAGCTCGCCGGCACGGTTCAGGGCATCGGGACCCGCCAGATTTCAAGCCACCCCATTCTCCAGGGAGTCGGTGCTTTCGACGGCGGCACATCCAGTTTCCGTCTGGGTGCCACGGTGACTCCGGGCAGCTACCTCATTGCTTCGTGGAACGATCCGGGCGAAACCCCGTTGGTCGTCACCCGTCACGTGAACGCCGGAAAGGTCGCGGGCCTGAACTTCTTCCCGCCCTCCAGCGATGTTCGCGGTGACTTCTGGACCGCCGGAACCGGCGGTGACATCCTCATCGCCAACGCGATCAACTTCGTCGCCAACAACAGCGTCGATGCCCTCATCATCGGGGCCGCGACGCCCGCTTGGGTTGCCGAAGTGAAGGACCGGCTGCTCGAAAGCGGTCGCGTCGGCGGCCGTATCGACATCGTGGACGGAATCACCACGACTCCGTCGGTCGCCGACCTTCGCCGTTACGACACGGTTCTCGTCTTCTCCGACATTCCGTTCGCGAATTTCATCGCGCTGGGCAACAACCTCGCGGATTACGTGGACTCCGGCGGCGGCGTGATCATTTCGACCTTCGCTACGGCGGACTCACCCGGGTACCACCCCGGCGGCAGGTTCCAGGCGGAGGGGTACAACCCCTTCACGCTCGGGACGACCATCACGAGCCCAGTGACGCTCGGGACGCGGTTCATTGCGGAGCATCCGCTTCTGAAGAACATCGGATCCTTCGACGGGGGCTCGTCCAGCTATCGATCGCAGGCCGGATTCCGCCCGGGCTCGGTGCCGATCGCGAGCTGGTCCGACGGCCTCCCGCTGGTGGCGGCGACGCCCGGACGCAAGGGGCGCATCGCGGGTCTGAACTTCTACCCGCCCTCCTCCGTCTCCCGATCGGATTTCTGGAATCGGGGCACCGACGGTTCGGCGCTGATCGCCAACGCGATGAACTGGACGGCCCGCAACGACAACGACGTCCTCATCCTCGGGGACAACTCGATCGGAAATGTGATTGGGGACATCACATCCAAGCTTCGCCCCGAGCTTGACGGCACGATCGACGCTTTCGACACCACGACGGGGACGCCCAGCATCGCGCGGCTTCGCAAGTACGACAGCATCATGGTTTACGCCAACGTTCCGTCGGCGGATGCTAACGCTCTGGGCGATCGGCTCGCGGAGTTCGTGGACGGCGGCGGCGGCGTGGTCGACATGTTCGCGACCACCGTCGGCGGCTTTGCGATCGGCGGTCGGTTCGACAGCCAGGGTTACTCCGGCCTCCTGGTCGGCGGGAACACGCAGCCCGGCACGCTGACGCTCGGCGCTCGACTCGAGCCGCTTCACCCCGTGCTCGAGAACGTCGGCGAGGTCAACATCGGCGGACTCGGCGCGCACAACTCCGGCGGCGTCCGTCCGGGCTCGCTCCGCATCGCCGATCTCTCCAACGGCGCCCCCTTCGTCGTCGAACGCGCCACCGGAACCGGCCGCGTCCTGACGCTCAACTTCTTCCCCGGCTCCAACGATCTGTTCTCCGGCCTCTGGCTGCCGTCCACCGACGGTGCCAAGCTGATGGCCAACGCTCTGGACCACGTCGCTCGCTCGGATATCGAGGTGCTCAGCCTCGCGACCGAGAATGTCGCGAGCTCTCTGACGGCCGACGTTCGGGAGAAGATCGACCGTACCTCGCGCATCCGAACCCCCATCGACGCGTACAACAACGCCGGCGGCAACCCGCCCGTGGGCCTGCTGAAGGCGTACGACGCGGTGCTCGCGTGGTCGAACGTGGGCCAGCCCGACGGCGTCGATCTGGGCAACCGGCTCGCCGAGTACGCCGACGGCGGCGGGGGCGTGGTCACGATGTCGGGCCTGCACGCGAACGAAGCCTTCGGCGCCCGAGGCCGTTGGATCAATCGTCCCTACGGCGCGGCAGCGTTCGGCGCCGGCGTCTTCCGGGAAAGCGGCCAGTCGATCGCCACGCGTCACTTCCCGGTTCACCCGACGCTCGTCGGCGTGAACACCCTCAGCCTGGGAGCCGGGGGCATCCACGACTTCACCGACGTGTCGTCGATCGGCGTCCGCATCGCCGACATGACCAACGGTCGCCCGCTCGTCGCCGAAGCCAAAGCCTCCGGCGCCCGTCAGACGATCGCCCTCAACATGTTCCCGACTTCGACCGACGGCACCGGCAACGGATGGGACGCGACCACCCGCGGGGGTCTGCTCATGGCCAACTCGCTGACCTACGTGTCGAAGGAGCGTCCGTGCCGTGCCGACTTTAACGGCGACGCCTTCCTCGACTTCTTCGACTACAGCGATTACGTCGACTGCTTCGAGACGGGCACCTGCCCGCCCGGACGCACCGCCGACTTCAACGGCGACGGGTTCGTCGACTTCTTCGACTACGCCGACTACGTCACGGCCTTCGAGCAGGGCTGCTGAGATCGGTTGGTGATCAGGTCTTTCTCGAGGCCCACGGGTTTGAACCCGTGGGCTTCTTTCTGCGCCCGTCGCCGCGGCCTCAGCGGCGGAGGGCCATGGCCAGACGGATGCTCCGGTCGATCGCCCCGACCATGTTGTCCAGGGTGACCTTGTCGCGCATCAGCACCATCGCCCGCTCGCACACGCGGTCCACGGCCGCTCCGCCCGCCAGGATGTCGCGCACGCCCGCGACCATCGCGCTGAGGTTTCCACGCTCGTAGCGCCAACCCGTCTGCGCCGCGGGGCTCTCGGCACCGACGAGAATCTCGCTGTCGGCTCCGATCTCATTCGCGATGATCGTCGGCTTGCCGAACGCCAAGCTCTGATTGATCGCAAGCCCGACCGCGCCCGGGTAGATGCTCACATCGCTCGTCG
>JBIKTT010000180.1:0-5391 GCA_044347925.1 Phycisphaerales bacterium | reverse complement strand
GGAGGTTGTAGACGACGGCGAAGCGGCCGGGCTGGGGCGAGGGGTATTCGAGGTAGTCCAGGCCGACGACGTCGGAGAGGAACTCGTACGCGCACTCGTTCTTGAGGAAGGCGAGCACGGCGTGGAGGTCGGCGGCTTCGACGACGACGGTCGAGACCCCGCGGAACTCGGTGCCGCGGAACTTCTTGCCCGCGAAGGCGGTCTTGAGGCGGGCGAACATCGGGTGGTCGAGCGTCGGGACCGGGGCGGGGGTGCCGTAGGCGGTCGACGGGGTGTTCGAGGGAGGGGTCGTCGTCATGGCGGAACGGTAGCACCGGGGTCGTGGGTTGTGCGGTCGGCGTCAGGTCAGGCCGAGGAGCCAGTCGGCCCGGTTGTGGCGGCCCAAGACGAGGGGCCAGGCGGATCGGCGGACGGTGGCCATCGCGTGCCGCCAGGCGGGTTCCTTGATGAGGCCGGTGCCGGCGGGGGCGAACTCGCCGGGGCCGGAGAGGTCTTCGAGGATTATGCCGCGGATGGCGGGGTGGCTTTCGAAGGCCGAGAGGATGCGGATGAGGTGGTCGGAGGCGTGGGGGAGCATCGCGGGGGCGATGAGGTCGGCGGGGGCGAGGAGGAGCTCGACGCGGGACTCGAAGCGGCGGAGGAGGCCCAGGGTGGTGGGGACGTCGGAGAGGACGGAGTCGGCGGAGGGGCGGAGGCAGAGGGTGGAGGCAGGGGGGAGGGAAGCCAGGGCGCGGTCGAGGGCGGCGTCGAGGTCGGGCATGGCGCTGCCCATCCGGAGCTTCCAGAGGGCGGACTCGTCGGCTTGGTCGCGGAGGGGGGCGCCGGGCGAGGCGATGCAGCGGCCGGGGAGCCATGAACGCGGAGATTCGGGCAGGATGGGGGGGACGAGATTTCCGAAGACGCTTCCGTCGGCGGCGAGGAGCGTGTCAATCCGTGGCATGGGCGGAGGTTACGCGCGGCGCGGGGATGTGAGACGGCGGGTGAAGGAGGAGGGGCTGAACGTCCGATGGTGGTTATACGTTTCATAGGATGGGGGCGGGCGTCCGATCTCCACCATCCGCACGAAGGTCGGCATCGCCGCGAGGAACCCGGAGGGGCTTGCGTCGGTGAAGATGAAGGATTACCGCGATGAGCATGGTGTCTCTGTACGATGAAGCTGATCTGCGGGAGTCCGCCAAGCCGGAGGTGCCGGCGTTCTCGCGGTCGCAGCTCATCCGCGAGATCTTGGCGATCAATACGACGGTTGATCCCTTGTTTTTGGACGGGTTCAGCGAGAAGCGGCTGAAGTCGTACCGGGACCACCTGGTGTGGTCTCAGGAGCCGCGGCAGGGATCGTCTCCGTGGAGCGATCCGGACGCGACGCACTCGATCGGATACACCGAGCCGGAAGAGTGAACGGACGGTTCGGGTTGACGTGCTTGGTTGACGTGCTTGTATGAGCCACGAAAACCGGCTGTGGTCAGGGAGCCCGTGGTGGGGTTCCTTGCTGCGGCCGGTTTTTTTATGCGCGGTGAATGGGTGGTCCCGGCGCGGACGGCGGGCCGATATTCGGCCCATGAATCGATGGGTGAGCGTTGTTGCGGCGGTCATGGCGGGTGTGGGGATGGCGGCGGCCGCGATGGGGCAGCCGGCGGCGGCGGCGTGGCGTGACGCCAAGCCGGAAGAGGTGTCGCCGCCGGCGCCGATGCGGGAGTTTCGCGGGGCGTGGGTCGCGACGGTCGCGAACATCGACTGGCCGACGTCGCGGACGGCGAGCGTCGCGCAGCAGCGGGCCGAGATGCTCGCGATGCTGGACGCGATGAAAGCGGCGAACTTCAACGCGGTGGTCTTCCAGGTTCGGCCGTCGTGCGATGCGTTCTACAAGAGCGAGCTTGAGCCGTGGTCGGAGTTTTTGACCGGGGAGAGCGGGAAAGCGCCGGCGGAGGATTTTGACCCGCTGGCGGAGTGGATCAGGGAGGCGCACGCGCGGGGGATGGAGCTTCATGCGTGGGTGAACCCGTTCCGGGCGCGGCACTTTGACGCGAAGAAGCCGGATGCGGCGACGCACGTGTCGCGGACGAAGCCGGACCTTGTGAAGGCGTACGACCGGTTTTTGTGGCTTGATCCGGGTGAAGCGGAAGCGCAGGAGCACACGTTCCGAGTGATCGCGGACATCACGTCGCGGTACGACATCGACGGGCTTCACATCGACGACTACTTCTATCCGTATCCGAAGGGGACCGAGCCGTTTCCGGATGGGCCGTCGTGGACGCGGTACAGCGATGACGGGGGGCGGCTGTCGCGGGATGATTGGCGGCGGGACAACATCAACCGGTTTGTGAAGCGGCTTTACGAGACGACGAAAGCGACGAAGAAGCATGTGAAGGTGGGGATTAGTCCGTTTGGGATCTGGCGGCCGGAGCATCCGGCGGGGGTGAAGGGGATGGACGCGTACGACAAGCTGTACGCGGATGCGAGGCTTTGGCTTCGGGAGGGGTGGCTGGATTACTGCTCGCCGCAGCTTTATTGGCGGGTGGAGGCGGCGCAGCAGCCGTTTGTGCCGCTTCTGAAGTGGTGGGAGGGCGAGAACGTGAAGGCGCGGTCGATGTGGCCGGGGCTTTATCCGAGCAGGCTGCTGCCGGGAGAGATCGAGAAGAACGCGGGGTGGACGGGCGAAGAGATTGTGAAGCAGGTGGGGCTGATCCGGGAGCATGTGAAGCTGGGGCCGGGGTCGGTGCACTTTTCGGCGAAGGCGATCGTGTCGGATGCCGGGGGCGTGCGGACGGGGCTGGCACGCGGTCCGTTTGCGGGGCCGGCGCTGGTGCCGGCGACGCCATGGCTTGACGATGTGCCGCCGGCGGCGCCGCTGCTTTCGGTCGAGGCGGATGCGAAGGGGGGGATCGCGGTGCGGTGGACGATGGCTTCGGCGACGGACGAGGTTTCGCGAGTGTGGGCGGTGGCGGTGAGGGCCGGGCAGCAGTGGACGACGATCATCGCGCCGGGCGCAGAGCGGAACTTCACCGCGATGGGGACGGGGATTGATGCGGTGGCGATCTGGGCGGTGGACCGCGCGGGGAATTTGAGCGTGCCGGCGGTGATGGTGCGGTGAGCGGTGCTACATCACGAACTGGACGAGGGCGTCGCTGGTCTGCCACGCGACGCGCTGCATGGGGCGGCTTGCGAACATGTAGAGGACGGCGAAGCCGAAGACCATGACGAACTGGCCTTTTTCGCCGTTGAAGAGTCGGTAGAAGCCGGGGACGAAGTTGCCGAGGATTCGGGAGCCGTCGAGGGGTGGGACGGGGAAGAGGTTGAACATCACGAGGAAGATGTTGAGGCTGAGGCCGGTGTGGAAGAACATGAAGAGGTTGAAGGTCTTGGAGACGTCGACCGCGCCGCTGCTGACGACTCGGAAGAGGATGGCGACGCCGGCGAGGCAGAAGACGCCGAGGATGACGTTCATGAGCGGGCCGGCGGCGGCGACGAGGGCGTCGCCGTAGCGGCTTCGGAAGCGGGAGGGGTTGACGGGCATGGCGCCCCAGGCAAAGCCGAAGAGGGCGAACAAGAGGAGGCTCATGGGACCCATGTGCACGAAGGGGTTCCAGGTCATGTGACCCGCGTCGATGGGGGTGCGGTCGCCCTGCCAGATGGCGGCCCAGCCGTGGCCGAGCTCGTGGAGGCAGATGGAAAAGATGATCCAGAAGATCCACGTGGCGAGCAGCGCGGGGCTCTGGTTCAGCGTGTCAATGACCCACCAGCCTTGCATCGGTCTCCTTTCGCGAGAGGTGACGGAGGTTAGGAGGGCCGGGAGCGCGTGATCGTGTATGCTCCCGGCATGACGATGCTCGCCAAGGATGGCTCGCTCGCGGCGCTGGATTGGGTGGTGCTCGCGGGGTACTTCGCGCTTCTGGCGGGGTCGGGAGCGTATTTCGCGTGGCGGGCGAAGAGGCGGCACGTGGAGAGCGCGGGAGCGTACTTCACCTCGCAGGACGCGATGCCGGTGTGGGCGGTGGCGGTGTCGATCCTCGCGACGGCGCAGTCGGCGGCGACGTTCACGGGGGCGCCCGAGCAGTCTTATGTGGGGAACCTCGCGTACCTGGCGACGAATCTGGGCGGCTTGATCGCGGCGGTGATTCTCGCGTGGGTGTTCATTCCGGCGTACTACAAGCGGAACGTGACAACTCCGTATCAGCTGCTGGAGCAGCGGTTCGGGCCGGGGGCGAAGCTTGCGGCGAGCTGGACGTACATGATCGGGCGGGTGTTCGCGAGCGGGTCGCGGGTGTTTGTCGGGGCGGTGCCGGTGTCGATCGCGATGTACGGGGATGCGAGTGCGGAGCACCTGGCGGTCGCGATCGCGGCGTTCATGGCGTTTGGCGTGGTGTACACGCTTGCGGGCGGGATCACGAGCGTGATCTGGACGGATGTGCTTCAGGTGGCGGTGTATCTGGGCGCGGCGGCGGTGGTGGTGGCGCTGCTTCTTGGCAAGATCACGGCGCCGTGGAGCGAGGTGTACGAAGCGCTGAGCACCGGGGGGCCGGGGGGGACGTCGAAGCTGACGCTTTTCCCGAGCGGGTTTCGGGCGGATGGGTCGTTTGACTGGGGGTCGGGGATCAACATCTTCACGATCCTGACGGGGTTCGTGCTGATCACGCTTGCGAGCCACGGGACGGATCAGGATCTGGTGCAGCGGATGCTGACGTGCAAGTCGGCGCGGAAGGGGAGCTGGTCGGTGATCTCGGGGCAGCTCGTGGGGATTCCGGCGGTGGCGCTGTTCATGGTGCTGGGGATGTTGCTTTGGGTGTACTACCAGCGGCCGGAGCTGATGGGCGGGGTCGCGGCGGAAGCGGCACCTGGGAAAGGGAGCGAGGTGGTGCTCCGGTACATTCTGAATGAGCTTGGAGCGACGGGGTGGGGCGTGGCGGGCTTGATGATCGCGGGCGTGATGGCGGCGGGGCCGGCGGGGATCAATTCGGGCTTGAACTCGATGGCGAGTACGTTCGTGACGGATGTGTATCGGCCGGCGAAACCGGGGCGGAGCGAAGAGCACTATGTGCGGGTGTCGCGGTTTGCGGTGGTGGCGTGGGGCATCGTGCTTGGCGGGTTCGCGATGCTTTGCATTCACTGGTTTGAAGCGTCGAAGTCGACGATCATCGACTTTGTGCTTGGCGTGATGAACTTCGCTTATGCAGGGCTTCTGGGCGTGTTTCTGACGGCGCTGTTCACCAAGCGGGGGAACACGGCGTCGGCGATCGCGGCGCTGGTGGCGGGCGCGGTGACGGTGGCGCTGCTTCGGCCGGAGGTTTGGGGTTGGGTGCTTGCGATGCGGACGGGGCGCGGTGATGCGACGCTCGCGATGACGCTGGCGTGGCCGTGGCAGCTTGTGGGGGGGACGATCGCGGCGACGGTGGTGTG
>JBIKTT010000179.1:0-5393 GCA_044347925.1 Phycisphaerales bacterium | reverse complement strand
ACTACGACGAGCTCTGGGACCGCGCCAAGCAGCCGATGCGCGACTTCATGTTCGCCCAGATCGACGCCACCGGCAACTGGTCCAGCGTCTACATGGTCCTGGATTACCGCGGCGTGGACACCAGCGAGCCCGAGAAGCTCACCCGCGCCGATGTCGACATGGTCACGCTCGTCCCCGCGTTCCTCCTCTCCGAGCTCAAAACCGCCTTCATCATGGGGTTCCGCATCTACCTGCCCTTCCTCGTGATCGACATGGTCATCAGCACGATCCTCATCTCCATGAGCATGATGATGCTCCCGCCCGTCATGATCAGCTTGCCGTTCAAGCTCCTCCTCTTCGTCATGGTGGATGGCTGGCAGCTCATCGTCGGGAGCCTGATGCGGAGCTTCGAGCAGCCCGCGGCCGTCCACGCCGCCGCTTCGCTCGGCCGCCAGCTTCCCTCGTTCCACGCCACCCTCCAGAGCTTCATGCCCTGGCTTGCCTAGGAGCTTCCCGCGTGTCGCTCGACCAATCCACCATCGAACTGGTGCAGCAGGCCCTGATCATCACGCTCAAGGTCACGGCGCCCATCCTCGCCGCCGGCGTGCTCATCGGTCTGATCGTCAGCGTGCTTCAAGCCGTCACGTCGATCCAGGACCAGACCATCGCCACGGTCCCCAAGATCATCATCATGCTCATCGTCGCGATCCTCCTCACGGGCTGGATCGTGCAGCGTCTCATCGATTATTCCGGCATGCTCTTCACGCTCAAGGTCTAGCTCCGCCCACGCCCCGCGCGAATGAACGCGATCACGCCCATCCTCGACCACGTCGTCCCCTTCTGCCTCGTGCTGGCCAGGGTGGCCGGGTTGTTCATCGCGGCACCGATCCTCGCCAACGTGAGCGTGCCGATGCGGGCGCGGGCGCTGCTCGCCGCGGCCCTCGCCGTCGCGCTTTATCCCGTCGTGCCCCGCGAGTACCAGAGCACATCCACGATCGGTTTCCTCGACGTGCTCCCCGCGATCTTCGGCGAGATGCTGATCGGCGGCGCGATGGGCATGATCGCCGTGATCCCGCTGGTCGCGATGGACATGGCGGGCACCTTTTCCGGCCAGATCATGGGTCTTGGTCTCGCCCGCGTGTTCAACCCCGAGATGGACGGCGACTTTGACGTCCTGGGCCAGTTCCTCTACATCATGGCGGGCGCGATCTTCGTGCTCGTCGGCGGCGTCGAGTCGCTGTTTCTCGCCTTGGCGGGCACGTTCCGCACGCTTCCCGCCGGCGGCATCGGCCTCACCGACGCTCCGCTTTCTCTGCTGGTGGACACGGTCACCTCCGGGCTTCAGCTCGCGATCCGCGTGAGCCTCCCCGTGCTCGGGATCGTCTCGCTTCTGACGGTCGCGCTGGGCGCGGTGGGCAAGACGATGCCGCAGATGAACGTCATGAACGTCGGGTTCACCTTCAAGTCGTACGCCGGCTTGGCGATGCTGACCGTCGCGCTCGGCGGCGTCGCGATCGTCTGCGGCGATGAGATCACCTTCGTCCTGAACCAGATCAGCGTCTGGGCTTCCGAACTCGGGGCCCCCGCGATCGACTGACCGCATTCCGGAGCACCTCCCTTGGCCGAAGACATGGGCGACAAGACAGAGCAGCCATCGCAGAAGAAGCTCGGCGACGCCCGTGAAAAGGGCCAGATCGCCAAGAGCGTCGACCTCTCCGGAGCCGTCGACCTCATCGGCGCCGCGCTGCTCCTTGCCGGGTCCGGCGCGCTGCTCCTCGCCCTCGGCGGTGCCCTCATGCGCAACCAACTCGTCTCCGGCGTCGGCAGCGAAGCTCTGGACTTCAAATCCACGATCCTGATGATCCGTGAAGCCGCCATCAAGTGCGGTCTGGCCATGGTCCCCTTCATGATCGCCGCCGCCGGCATCGCCGCCATCTCGCACATCCTTCAGGTCGGCTTCAACTGGTCCGGACACCCGCTCATCCCCGATCTCAACCGCCTCAACCCCGTCTCCGGGTTCCAGCGCGTCCTCAGCATGAAGGGCATCGCGAAGGGCCTCGCCGGCATGCTCAAGCTCGCGGTGGTGGGGTGGGTCACGTGGGTGCTCATCAAGAACCAAGCTCCGCTGATCGCAGCCCTGCCCGCCATGGGCCTCGCTTCGGGCATGCTCATGATCGGCATCCTCGCCGCGAAAGCCGCCGCGTGGATCCTCGTCATCCTCCTCGCCATCGGCGTCGTCGATTACGGCTTCAACTGGTGGCAGCACCACAAGAACCTCCGCATGACCAAGCAGGAGGTCAAGGACGAGCACAAGGACATGGAGGGTGACCCGCACCTCAAGGGACGCCGAATGAAGGTCATGCGCCAGCTCGCCCAGCAGCGAGCCCAGAACGTCGTCCCCAAAGCCGACGTCATCATCACCAACCCCACGCACTTCTCCGTCGCCATCAAGTACGACCAGGGCAAGATGGGCGCCCCGCGCGTCATTGCCAAGGGCGTCGATCACCTCGCGTTTGAGATCCGCAAGATCGCCAAAGCCCACGACGTCCCGATCCTCGAACGCCCGCCGCTGGCGCGGGCTCTCTACTACGCCGTAGACGTCGGCGGCGAGGTCCCGCCGGAGCAGTACCAGGCCGTCGCCGAGGTCCTCGCGTACGTCTACCGCCTCAAGCAACGCCTCGCCGCCGCCTGAAGCCCCTTCCCGCCGTCCCGCACGCTCTCCTGATCCAAGCCCGAAACGGAACCGCGTCCCATGCCCACGCCCGCCATGCAATCCGCGAAGCTCCCGAACTGGATGACCCAGATCCAGCGGTTCCGCGGCCTGATCGTGCCCGTCGGGTTCGTCTCCCTGCTGACGGTCCTGCTCGTCCCGCTGCCGTCGGCGATGCTCGACGTGCTCATCGCGCTCAACATCGCGCTCTCGATCATCGTGCTGCTCACGACCGTCTACATGAACGAGCCGCTGGACTTCAGCGCCTTCCCCTCGCTGCTCCTGGCGGTCACGATGTACCGCCTGGTGCTCAACATCGCTTCGACCCGCCTCGTCCTCACGGCGGACGCCTCGTCCCCGGAGGAAGCGATGCACGTCGCGGGGCACGTGATCGCGGCGTTCGGCAACTTCGTCGCGGGCGATTCGCTCTTTGTCGGCGTCATCATCTTCATCATCCTGGTGATCGTGCAGTTCATCGTGGTGAGCAAGGGTGCGACGCGCATCTCGGAAGTCGCCGCACGATTCACCCTCGACGCGATGCCCGGCAAGCAGATGGCGATCGACTCGGACCTCAACGCCGGGGTCATCGACGAGAAGGAAGCCCGCCGCCGCCGCGCCCGCGTCGCCCAGGAAGCCGACTTCTTCGGTGCCATGGACGGTGCTTCCAAGTTCGTCCGCGGCGATGCGATCGCCGGCATCATCATCACCGCCGTCAACATCCTCGGCGGGTTCGCCGTCGGCATGGTCCAGAAAGGCTGGGAAGCCGGCAAGACCGCCGAGGTCTTCACCAAGCTCACCATCGGCGACGGCCTCACCAGCCAGATCCCCGCGCTCGTCGTCTCCATCGCTTCGGCCCTCATCGTCACCCGCTCCGGCAGCAAAGCCCAGCTCGGTGATGAGCTCGCCGACCAGATGGCAAGCCAGCCCAAGGGCCTCATCATCACCGGCGTCTTCCTCCTCATCCTCGCGATGACGCCGCTCCCCACGATCCCGCTCGTCGTGACCGCCGTCGCTCTCTTCGGCATCGCCTACGCCATCAACCGCTCCCGCAAGGTCACCGCGAACGCCGAGCTTGTGATCGCCGCCGAAGCCGCCAAGAAGCCCGTCGAGCCCCCGCAGGTCGAATCCCTCCTCAAGGTCGATACGCTCGAACTCGAAGTCGGCCACAGCCTCGTCGGCCTCGTCGACGTCGGAAGCGGTGGGGACCTGCTGGACCGGATCTCGGCGGTTCGTCGCCAGCTCGCGCTGGAGTTCGGCCTGGTGATGCCCCCGGTCCGCATCCGCGACAACATCCAGCTCGACACCTGCGCATACCGGTTCAAGATCCGCGGCAACCCCGTCGCCGAAGGAATCATCCGTCCGGGCAAGCTCATGGCGATGGATTCGGGGATCGCAAGCGGTGTCATCGAGGGCGAGGAAACGGTCGAGCCCGCGTTCGGTCTCGCCGCCCGCTGGATCGAGTCCTCGCTCCGCGGCCGGGCCGAAGCCATGAACTACACCGTCGTCGAGCCCACCGCCGTCATGGCCACGCACCTCACCGAACTTGTCAAGACCCACGCCGATGAGCTGCTCACCCGCGAAGAGGTCGGAAACCTGCTCGAAGAATGCAAGAAGAAAGCCGCCAAGCTCGTCGAGGAAACCGTCCCGGCGATCCTCAAGCCCACCGAGCTTCAGAAGCTGCTCCAGAACCTCCTTCGCGAACGCGTGCCCATCCGCGATCTCGAGACCGTGCTTGAGACCGTCGCCGAGTGGGGCACCAAGACCAAGGACCTCGAGGTTCTCACCGAGTACGTCCGCAACGGCCTCAGGCGCACGATCTGCAACCAGTACGCGGCCGTCCCGCCCGGAGGCTTCAAGCCCAAGCTGGTCTGCGTCACGCTGGACCCGACGATCGAGGATCAGATCAACGCGTTCATCGATCGCGGCCCGGCGGGCACGGTCGTCAACATGCCCGCTCGTGCGGCGGCGAAGTTTGCCGACCAGATCGCCAAGGGCCTCAGGCTCGTCACCGACGCGGGACACCTCCCGGTCGTCATCGCAAGCCCGCAGGTTCGCGCGGTCGTCCGTCAGGTCATCGAGCCGCACGTCCCCGGCGTCGCGGTCCTCGGTTACAACGAGATCGCCGGAGGGATCGAAGTCGAGTCCCTCGCCCTCATCACCCCCGCCGAAGAACAGACCACCCTCGCCGCGGCTTGACCGTGCCATGAAAGGAACACGCGATGGAACCCAAATCCCCCAAGCCCCACTCCGCCGCGGACATCGCCGCCTTGCGCGCCGCGGTCGCGGGCGTCGCCGCTGAACCTGCTCCCAAACTCTCCAAACCCGTGGCCGACGCCGCCGGGTTCCGGTCCACGACCTGGACCGCCGCCCCCTCGGCGATCCAGACCGCCATTCCCCCGGTGGCCACTGCCCGCGACTCGGCCGGTCCCTCTCCCTCTCCCTCGTCGGCGGCTCCGGTGGTCGCTCCGCGCTCCGCGCCCGTGCCGGCCGCCAAGCCTTCCGAAGTCACGGTGGGGGGGCTTCTCCAGGAAGTCGGCGACCTTCGCAGGATGGTGGCGGCGATGTCCGAATCCCTTCGCTCGCTCGAAACGCGACTCGCGACGGTTCAGACCGCGCGGCCGCGTGGATAACTTGTGGACAAGTCCGGGTTTTGGTGAATTCCGGCACGACCGCGTCACTTCCGCTCAAGCGCGGGCCCCGACCC
>JBIKTT010000178.1:0-5411 GCA_044347925.1 Phycisphaerales bacterium | reverse complement strand
ACCAGTTCTCCATTCCGATTCACCCCGCCGAGGGGGCAGTCGATGACGAGTTCCACCCGACGATCTCGTGGATCGGTTTTTACACGAAGGTCGACGGGGCCGACGAGATGATCCTCGGCCCAAGCCGCAACAAGCCCGCCTGCTCGCCGATCGGCCTGCACGGCGTGTGCGGCCGCTGCTGGAAGGAGCGCCGCCCGGTCGTGGTGCCGGACGTGGCGACGCTCGGAGCGGACTACATCGCGTGTGACCCGCTCGACAAGAGCGAGCTCTGCGTGCCGCTCCTGGATGATGAGGGGAATTGCTGGGGCGTGCTCGACGCCGACAGCTACCACACCGAGGCTTTCGACGAGCGCGATGTGACCGGGATGCGGATGCTTTTGCAGCGACTTGATCTGACGAGCAAAGCGTCGGGCGACGCCGAGACGCTCTGGCTTTGACGCATGAACACGCGGGCGGTCTATCATCGCGCGTGATCGCACTGGCGCTCGGACTTCTGCAATCTGGCTTGATGTTCGCGGCGTACGGCACGCCGTCGCTTTGGTTTCTCGCGCTCGCGGTGCCGCTGCCCGCGCTGTGGCTTGGGATGTCGGGCGCGGTGAACTGGAAGCGGGCGGGGCTGTTCGCGATCGGCACCGCGCCGTTCTGGGCTTTCAGCCACGCGTTCATCGGTGAGATCACCGCCGCGGGCGTCGCTCCGCTGGCCGTTTATCTCTCGCTTTGGCCCGGTCTGTGCGTGTGGGCTTTGAGCCGCGCGACGCGTGAATCGTGGACGAGCGGTCGGTGGTGGGCGTGCGTGCTCGCGGCGGGGGCGGTCTGGGTCGGCCTCGACGTGATTCGGGGCGAGATCATTTTCGGCGGCTACGCGTGGTATCTGGCGGGTGAGCCGCTGATTGAGTTCTTTCCATTGGCGGCGGCCGGCGCGGTCGTCGGCCTCTATGGCGTGGGTCTGCTCGTCGTTCTGGTGGCCGCGTGCGTGGTGCAAGCCGCGGTGCGGTGCTCGACCAGGCCGCTGCTTGGCGTTGTCATCATCGCGGTCGTCTGGGGCACGCTTTCCGCCGTCGGAAGCCGCGGCCCCGAGGGCGGCGTCGACGTGCGCGTCGCGATCGTTCAGACGAACGTGCCGCAGAGCAACAAACTCGCCTGGTCTTCGGGCAAGGCGCAGGCGGACTTTGAGCGGCTCCTCACCCTGTCGATTGTGGCTGGCCGCGCGAATCCGGACCTCATCATCTGGCCGGAGACGATGAAAGCCGGCTGGGTCCTCACTGACGGACAGATCGCCGAGACTCGTGCTCTGCTCGCGGAGCACCCTGAGCTCGCAGGGCTTGAGAACGAGATCACGCGGGCCGAGCTCGTGCGTGCGGTCGTCAAGCGGACCGGCGTTCCGACGATGGTGGGGCAGGAGACCATCGACGGGCTGAGCTTCGCCAAGGTGAACGGCCGCTGGCGCGAGCGGTACCGCGCCCGGTACAACAGCTCGTATGTTGTGCTCGGTGACGGGAGCGTGTGGACTGGCCGGTACGACAAGCTCGAGCCCACGCCGTTTGGAGAGACGATTCCGTACGCATCGCACTGGCCCTGGCTTCGAGACAAGCTTCTGGATCTGGCGGCGGGGGGGATGCGGGTCGATCTGGCTTCCGGCGTTGAGCCGACGGTCTTCCCGGTCCCGCTTGGGTCGCGGCCCGGGGTCGGCGGCTCTAAGACCGACACCCTTCGCGTCGTCACGCCGATCTGCTTTGAGTCGACGGATGCGGACCACGTGGGCGCGCTGGTGGGCGGGCTGAGCGGTCGCCGCGCCGACCTGATCGCGTGCATGACCAACGACGGGTGGTTCGCGGGGCAGGTCAGCGGGCGTGAGAGCCACCTTCGGCTTGGTCGCTGGCGTTGTCTGGAACTTGCCACGCCGATGGCCCGGGCGGCGAACACCGGGTTGTCGGCGTTGATCGACCATCACGGGCGGTTCGTCGAGCCCGATTCCGCAGCGGCTTCGGCTTTGGGTCTGGAAGGGGTGCCGCCGCGGACCTTTGATCGCGACGGCGTGATCGTCGGTACACTCCGAACCGGAGCGGCGTTGTCGTGGTATGGCCGGCTGGGCGATCTTGCTGGCTGGGGCTGCTTGGGCGGCCTGATCGGCATGTCGCTTCGGACGGCGTGGCGAGCGTTCAAGCGTCGCCGGGATCGGAAAGCGGAAGAGTCAACCCGGGCGGCCTAAGCCCGCGAGGAGTTTCACGAATGGGACAGCAGGCACGATGGGCGTTGCGAATGGCTTTGGCGGCGGGTCTGGTCGCGATGGCGGGGGGGTGCGAATCCGGCCCTGAGCGCACGGGCTCGCCGATTGCGGACAAGAGCCGGCCCCGCATCGTGCGTCCCGGCGCGCCGGCGGTCTCCGCGGACGGCGAGGTTTATCGCGATCCCAGCCGGGCGGTCGCTTCGAACACGGCTCAGCCTGCGGCGGCGCCCAAGCCCTCCACCCCGTCCGCCAACACGAACCGTCCCGCTCCGGCCATTGATCTGGACGAGCCTTCGACGCCCGCGGCGACGCCCTCCACGCCCCCCGCGGCCAAGCCGGTTGCGGCGGGGAGCACCCCCAAGCCCGCGACACCCTCGCGCGAGCCCGCGATCGATCTGGACGACTCCACCCCGAGCAAGCCAGCCACTCCGGCCCCCCAGCCGGTCGAGCGCCCCACCCCGCGTCCGGAAGCCGCGCCGGTGCGTCCGGACACGCCGGCTCCCGCCGCTCCGGCTACGACGACCGCCGATCTGGCGACCGAAGCCGGTATCACCGAGTTCGCGATCTCGCTGATCGAATCGCTCTCGCGGAGCCCGCAGCCTGATGTTCGTGCCAACGCGGTGGAAGCCGCGGGCATGACGCCCCGCCGCCTCGAAAGCGTGATCGTCGCCGGTCTGGCCGATCAGAACGAGGGCGTGCAGTCGGTCGCGGCGATGACCATCGGCAAGCAGCGGCTGGTGTCGCTCGCCCCACGCACGCGCGCTCTGCTCTCCAACGCTTCGCCCTACGTCGAGACCTCGGCGATCATGGCACTGTCGAGGAACGGCGAAGTCGTGGACGACGCGAAGATGTCGCGGCTTGGCGAGCTTCTCTTCACCAGCCCCTCCCCGCGGGTTCGTGCGCACGTCGCGTTCCTGATCGGCGAGATTGGCAACGACTCGGCGCTCCCCATGCTCAAGGACGCGGCGGCCCGAAAGATGCCCCTGGCCGCTCCCGGCGAGTACAACAACATGATGCTCCAGTTCTCCGAAGCGATGTTCAAGCTCGGCGACACGGCCCAGATCGAGAGCATCCGCTCGGCGCTTACGCCCGGTCGTCCGGACGACCTGGAAGCCACGGCCGCCGCGGCTCAGATCCTGGGCGAGCTTGGCGACAAGAAGCCCATCGATCAGATGGTCTACCTCTCCGCGTACCGCGATCCGACCTCCAAGCAGCTCTATCCCGCGGAGGTGCGCATGCAGATCGCGTCCTCGCTGGGCAAGCTCGGCCTGGACCGCGGCGGCTTCATCGCGGATGAGTTCCACAAGAACGAGGACCCGGCTTTGCGCGCACAGGCGGCCGCCGTCTACGGGGACACGGGTCGTCCGGAGCACCTGCCCAAGCTTGTCGAGCTGATGCAGGACCCGGTCGAGCAGGTGCGGATCACGGCGGCGGCGGCGGTGCTCAAGATCGCCCGCCGGACCGGTGCTCTGACGAAGTGAGGCAGGGTCTGGAAGGTTTGTGTTTGGGCCCCCGGGGGGAGCCCTGTTTCCGGGGCGGTTGACAGCGGCGGCGGGATCCGTTATTTATCCCAACCCGGCGTCAAAGCGGCGACGGCTCGACCTATAGTCGGCCCTTTCCCGGAACCGAACCTCCGCCCGGCTTCGTAAGGACTTTTCCAGGCGTGTGCCGTGCTTTGGCGCCGCACCGTCGGAAGAGCCAAGGGAGTGGGCGGGTTTGGGGGGGATTCGGCGAGAGCCGGAGCGTCCCGAAGCGGCTTTGGGCGTTTGGGGACCGGATTGGGGATGTTGGTGGGGCTTGCGGCGTGGAAAGAGCACCGTTTGCCGGAAGGGAACGGAAAGCAGTCGAGTTGGCCCGTTAGACAGGAGTAGACCGTGCATTTTGTCACCAAGGTTCTGGTCGTGTTCGCGACGATTCTCAGCGTCTTCCTTTCCGCGCTCGTGATTTCGTACGCGGTGAACTCTGATCGTGTGGCCAGCGACTACACGAACCTGCAGGCGCAGCTGGCTTCGTTCCAGGGCGGGCAGCAGGCTTTGGCGCTCGAGCAGGCGACCCAGCTCTCCGCGGCCAAGCAGGAAGCCCAGCGGGCCAAGAGCGACGCCGACAAGGCCGCGAACTCGATGCGGGAGCTTGAGACGCGGGTGCTTCAGATGCTCGCGACCCAGCGCACGCTTCAGGATGCGTCCGACAAGGCGCAGGCTCTGGCGACGCAGCTCGCGACGACCAACGGCACGCAGACGGCTTTGATCGAGGGCCTCCGCAAGGACGCCGACGACAGCCGCACCAAGCAGGTCGAGATCGCCAAGCGGAACGCCGAGCTTGAGAAGGCCATCGCCGACCTCCGCCGCAGCTACGACGCGGCCGAGAACGAGAAGAAGCTCGTCCGCGAGCAGCTCGCGGAAGCCAAGTCTCAGCTTGACGCTCTTCGGGCCGGCGGCGCGACCCTCGGGGCCGCGAAGTCCAACGAGCCGTTCGTCTACACCGGCCCGACGATCTCGGGCAAGGTCGAGGAAGTGACCAAGGACGACGCGACTGGCGAGCTTCTCGCCAAGATCAGCGTCGGCGCCAACGACAACATCCGCGAGAACATGAAGCTCGCCATCCGTCGCGACAACGAGTTCGTCGGGAACCTGGTGGTCCTCAAGACCGACCTCAAGTACGCGATCGGCAAGATCGACCTCCTGGGCCGCTCCGTGACGGTGCAGGTCGGCGATGTCGTTCAGAGCAACCTTCAGTAAGGCCGTGACGCTCCCATCGGGAGCCGCGGACGGTCCGGGCCGACTTTGGCCGGGTCCGGACGGGATGGATCAAGCAGATCTGCGACGCGCCGACGGCGCGAGGAGCGTTCGATGAGTCAGTTTGGAATGCAGATGCCGGGTGGTCGGGTTCGCCGGGGTTCGGCGCCGGATGTCTTCGCCGGGTTGGCCGCTCTGGCCGTCATCGCGATGGCGGTGGCGTGCTTTGTGATGTTCCAGGCGGCGAGCAAGGTCTCCCCGGATGGGTCGCCCTTCTCCCTGCAGGACCCGAAGAAGATCACGTTCAAGAAGTGATCGGGACTGGCTCCGGCGTGACTGCCACCCCTCGTGTGGTCGTCGGGGCGGCCAAAGGGCCGGGATGCTGAATCTCGGACCAAAGCCGGGAACAGGACCCTCAGGCGAAAGACGGATTTGACTTGAAATCCGGT
>JBIKTT010000177.1:0-5417 GCA_044347925.1 Phycisphaerales bacterium | reverse complement strand
CCACCCCCTCAACCTCACCGACCCACCCCACAACCCCGAGGACGACTTCCGATGACCTGGCTCTTCACCATCCTCGCCGGCCTCCTCGGCGCCATCGCCGGCGGCGTCGGCATGCTCGGCCTCGGCAGCCTCTTCGTCCGCTGGTTCCGCATCTCAAGCTTCGAAGGCGGCTCGGGCTACTACGTCGTGGCCCTGACCCTGCTGGGCGCCATCGGCGGCCTGATCGTCGCCGCCGTCGCCGCCCGCCTGGGTTACGCCAGCTTCGGCCCGGCCTGGTACATCCAGCCCGCGACCGGCCTCGCCGCCGTCACCCTCGCCCTGGCCCTGGCCCTGGTCCTCGGCCTGGGCTACTTGCGAGCCGACTTCGAGCCCGACACCGACCCGCGCGGCCTCGTCGTCGCGTGGGAGATCCGCCTCCCCGCCGACGACGGGTCCGACGCGTTCGCTTCACGCACCCCGCCAGCCGACTGGCCGGAGAACGAGCTCAAGCTCCAGCTCGTCAACGTCCGCCGCGGCAAGACCCGCGGCTACGAGAACGCGGCGTTCGACCGCGCCGCGTTCCGGCAGGAAAGCGGCCAGTGGATCCTGCCCGCGAAGGTCCCGCTCTTTACCGCCAAGGGCGAGTTCTGCGTGAACCTGACCACCGGCGGCCGTGACGACGGCTTCTGGCCCTCCGTCCCCGCCACCCCATCCGAGCCGCACTTCGAATGGTCCCCGTGGTACCGCACCAACAAGGGCATGGCCAAGCCCTCCGACCAGCAAGCCACCATGTACCGCTTCCGCATCGAGAAGCAGTGACTCATCACGCAAACCGGAGGACCCACGCGCACGATGTTCACCGGGCCGGCGTGCCACCGGTCGTGGTCGTGATGCCGCGATCTGCGGGCAAGCCGAACACCTCGGGGTGCAGGTACTTGCCGCGTTCGTTCGCGGGCTTGTCGACGGAGTTGGGGATCCGGTTCTGCTCAGCCCATGCGTCCTTGCGGACGCCGGTGACCTGCCAGGAGACGTCGAGGTTGCCCGGGGTCGACTTGATGATGAAGGTGTTTGAGCTTTCCGAGCCGATCTTGCGGTAGACGCGGACGCCGCTGAGGTCGGGGGCATCCTCGTCGATGACGGTGAGCTGATAGTGGAAGTCGCGGTTGAGAGCTTGGAAGTAGTCGGGGAGGGTGATGGTGGCGTAGCCCTGCTCATCGGTGGTGATGTTGCCGTTGTAGATGTTCATCATGTCGGGGGACTCGACGAAGGAGTGGTACAGGTACTTGTTCTCCGGGTCGAGGGGGTGATCGATCTTGAAGGAGCCGCCGGCTTTGGCGACGGTGCCCTGAACCGTGAGATTGCCGCCCGCGGAGAGGGTCATCCGCGCCGTCGTTCCCGAGCCGGAATCGGTGAACCAGGCGAACTGCGCGTTGTTGGTGACAAAGCGGATCCAGTTGCCCGAGGTCTGGGAGTAGAGGCCGAGGTCGGTCATCGCAGGGAGCGGCGTGCCGCCCTTCTGGATGACGCCGTTGAGCACGTTGATGCCGCGGGTGCTTGAGAAGACCTGCTGCGTGCCGACGAACGTGTTGTCGACGTCAAGACGCGGGATGTTGGTGGACAGGCGGCCGTCGGCGAGCGTGCCGGAGCTCAGATTGGACGCGCTGGTGTAGAACGTAGCCGGTTGGCCGTTGAGCTGATTCGCGTTGGTAGCCACCGTGGCTATCGTCGCGGTTTCCGCGTTGCCGTTGAGGGTCGCCGTAACTACGCCCGCGCTGAAGTTGCCCGCAGCGTCGCGGAGCACGAGCGTGTTTGCGGAGTTCAAGTTGGTGCCGGTGGTGCGAGCGTTGCCGAAGACACCCGTGGTGATCTTCGAGGCGTCGAGACCGGGGATCCGGGCGGCATCCAGCGTGCCGGACTGAATGTTCGAGGCGTTCGTGTAGAACGCGGCGGGTTGGCCGTTGAGCTGAGTGGCATTGGTTGCGCTGGTGGCTGTCGTCGCCGTGGCCGCGTTGCCGTTCAGCGTGGCCGTGATGACCCCCGCGCTGAAGCTGCCCGACCCGTCGCGGAGCACAAGCGTGTTCGCCGAGCTCACAGGGGTGCCCGTGGTGCGCGCGTTGCCAAAGACACCCGAGGTGATCTTCGACGCGTCAAGGCTGGGAACCTGGGCCGCATTGAGCGTGCCCGAAGTGATCTTGGAGGCGTCGAGGTTCGGGATGCGGGCCGGGTCGAGCGTCCCGGTCGTGATGTTTGACGCGTTCAGGTCGGTGAGCCCGGCACCGGACCCGGAGAAGGATGCGGCGGTGACGCCGGCGGCAAAGGAGCTGGCTCCCGCGACGCTGATGCCGCCCTCGGCGGGCGGAGGGGTGGTCGCGCCGATACTCAGTCCAACGGGAGAACCGATCGACTCGGGAACAAGCGCAACCCGGAGAGCCAGACCGTGAGTGTGGCCGGCCGCGATGGCCGAGTACTTCACGCCGACAGGGAGCGGGGGCAGATCGTCAAGGATGGGGCTGTCGCCTCCCCACGCGACCGCGGAGCCATCGCTGCGCAACGTTGCACTGAATGAGCCGCCTGCGGCAACACTCGTATACGTCAATCCGGGTGGCAACGACGGTACGACGGTCTGCAAATGGATGTTGTTCCCCCACGCGACAACGACACCGTCGCTACGCAGTGCAAGCGTGTGCTCGACGCCGCCCGAGGCGGCGATGTAAGATGTCCCCGGCGGCAGCGCGGGGACGTTGCGCAGGCCTGAGGTAGGGTTCCCCCACGCAATCAGGTTGCCGTCGCTGCGCAGTGCCAGACTGTGATACCAGCCGGCGGCCACACCGGTGTAAGTCATGCCCGGAGGCAGCGAAGGAACGTTCAACTCGCCAAGGTTGTTGCTGCCGAAGGCGACTACGACGCCGTCGCTCCGAAGGGCGAGAGGCTGTGGGTCAGGCCTCCGGCCACGGCTGTGTAGACGACACCTGGAGGTAGCTGGGGCACAGCGGTCTGACCATTCGTGCCTCGCCCCGCGGCGACCACACTCCCGTCGCTGCAAAGTGCCAAATTGTGGTACCCGCCTGCGGCGATGGCGACAAAGATCTGGCCCGCGGGGGGTGTTGGCAGTGCCAACTGGCCGTCGCCACCGAATCCCCACGCGAGCAGGCTGCCGTCGCTGAGAAGTGCGAGGCTGTGACCATAGCCGGCGGAAAGAGCGACGTAATGCAGCCCGGGCGGGGCTGTCGGCACCGTGGCGCGGCCACTCGTGTTGTTGCCCCACCCGATGCCGTCCAAAGGAGTCGGAGCGGGCGTGAGCCTTGCCAGGGACGAAAGCACGCTTTGCACGCCGGGTTCGAGCTTGCTCAGGGTCACAGCGCCCGGCGCGATGAGCGGCGCGGGGAAGAACCCGGAGAGGTCGCCGCCCGCGGGCCAGTTGGTGGGCATCCGCGCCGCATCAAGCACGCCCCCCGAGATGTTCGCCGCGTTCAGATTGATGATCGAAGCACCATCGCCCGCGAAGACGTTCCCCGCGTTGGTCAGCGTCAGCGGGTTGGAGTACACGCCGCTCAGCTGCGCTGACGAGAGCGTTCCGGTCAGGTTTGCGGCATCCTGATAGAAGCCGGCGGACTGACCGTTGAGGCTTGTAGCGTTGCCCGCGGTGAGCGCGCTGGTCGCGGTCGTCGCTTGCAACGCGTAGGACGCGTAAGGAGCGGCGCTCAGTTCTTGCCTCGGCGTCAACGCCGTGTAGCCCGACGCGTTGTCGCAGCCGAACCCCGTGTCCGGCCGCACTTCGACCTGCAGGTACCGCTTCTGGCCGGCGAACGCGGCTCCGAAGTCCAGCGAGACCGCGACGCGGCCGTTCACGATCGACAGGTTGTCGGAGCAGAGCACGACGCCGATCTGGTTCCCACCGGAGGCGGCGTCGAAAAGCGTGAAGCGGAGGTCGAAGGGGCCGGAGGCGGGCGTGCCCGACAAGCTCAGCTCGCCCTGATAGGTAAACGACGTGTCCACCGGGGTTTGGGCGAGGGCCGCAGGGGTGGCCAGGCCGGCGAGAACGAACAGGTAGGGGATCAGCGCATTTCGACGCATGGGCAAGGCATCCTTCTGATGAGCCGGCGATTCGAGCGAGGAAGGCACCGGTTCGGGTCGATCGGTTTCGGGGCCCATTGTACTGAAACTCGATGCAGCTGCAAGCGCTTTCAGTCCGCAGCGGGTCGCCGGACTGATGCGCCGATAACCCGAAGGGCGAGCAAACCGGGAGCGAGAGAGCGTGAGGCAGCCACAGAGTTGCGTTTGCCGTGCTTGGGGTCGTTGGATGCGTCGTCGTGGGGGTGGACTTCATGTTCGCTTTAGCCGGGGCGGGCATGGTTGGGGCATCGAAGGAGCCGATGCATGATGCAGTCATTGACAGGTCGGAAGGTGGCGGTGCTTGCGACGGACGGGGTGGAGCAGGTCGAGTTGACTTCGCCGGTGCAGGCTTTGAAGGAGGCGGGGGCGGAGGTCGCGATCGTGAGCTTGTTTGCGGGGGAGATTCAGGGATTCAACCATGACGAGAAGGCGGATCGGTTCATCGTCGATCTCGTGGTGTCCCAAGCTTCAGCGTCGATCTTTGACGCTCTTCTCATTCCCGGGGGCGTCGCCAATCCCGACGCTCTCCGCGCCGAACCTGACGCGGTGAACTTTGTCCGGCAGTTCTTCGAGCAGCACAAACCGGTCGCGGCGATCTGCCACGGTCCGTGGGTGCTGGCGGAGGCGGGCGTCCTGAAGGGGCGTCGCGTGACGTCGTTCCCGTCGATCAAGACTGACCTGATCAACGCGGGCGCGATCTGGAGCGATGAGGAGTGCGTGGTGGATCAGGGCCTTGTGACGAGCCGGAGCCCCAAGGACCTGGAGGCTTTCAACGCGAAGCTCATCGAGGAGATCGCGGAGGGAGCGCATCAGGGACAGCATGCGTGAACCTCGGTTCGCGAGGGCTGGTTCCCACGATTGACATACGAGATTGAGACCAGGGGTCCGAGATGTGAAATCTCGGCCCCGGTTTCATTTTTGCGGTGAAGGAGCGAGGCCTTGGGGACGATGGAGGCTTGATGTCCCCCACTTCCATCGCCGGGTCCGCGTCGGTGTCGTCCGAGGTGTCGATGGCGGTCGCTCGCAAGTCGCTTGATGCGCAGAAGGAGCAGGGAGCGGCGATGGTGGCGTTGCTTGATTCGGCGGGCCGGATCGCGGCGGCGAACGCGGAGGTTGCGAGGGGCGGATCGAGCGGCGTGGGGAAAGTTGATCGATACGCGTGAGATCGGCCGTGCGGGTTGGTCGGGGTGACTATGATGAGGGGTCTGAAAGCCGCTCCATTCGGAGTTGGGCGGGCTCAAGGTCACCGACGCTTTTGATGGGCCCGAGTCCAAGCACCGGTATCACGTTTCGCACGGGCTTGGATCGATTCAGCATGAAGATGT
>JBIKTT010000175.1:0-5425 GCA_044347925.1 Phycisphaerales bacterium | reverse complement strand
GGTCCCGCCACGTCCGACGGCCAGTGCTTCCGAAGACACTCACTCGGCGACGCCGCAAGAAGCGCCGCTCGGATCAGCGATTCCAGCTCCGCCCGGCTCACGCCGTCCGCTCCGCCGGTGCCCCCGCCAACAGCCTCTCGCAGACCGCCCGCGGGTCGCTCGCTCCGCACACCACGCTCGACACCGCCACGCCCCGACACCCCGCCGCCCAAAGCTCGCCCACGTTCTCCGGCGTGATCCCGCTGATCGCCAGATGCGGCATGCTCCCGACCTCCGCATAGGCCAGAAACGCTCGCAGATACCCCAAGCCCGCAAGCTCCGGCTTGGGTTTCGTCCCCGATTCGAACATCGGCCCAAGCCCGACGCTGTCCGCTCCGTCCGCTCTCGCACGCTTGGCTTGCTCGAGATTCGCCGTCGAGACCCCCACCGCGAGCGTGAACCCCGCGAGTTTCCGCACCGCCGCGACCGGCAGGTCATGCTGCCCGACATGCACGCCGTCCGCCCCCGCGAGCAGCGCGACATCCGGCCGATCGTTGATCACCACCGACGCCCGCGATCCGTCCGCCCGTGCCGTCGCCCGCGCGATCTCGACAAGCCGCTTGGCACGCGCCAGCACCTCGCCCGCTTCCATCGTCTTCTCGCGAAGCTGCAAGCAGTCCGCTCCCCCCGCGATCGCTTCCTCGACCACCCGCTCCCATGAATGCTGCGTGCAGAGAGCTTCGGTCACCAAGACGCAAAGCCGCCACTGCTTCCCGCTCCGCCCCGCCGAGAGCTTCAGCATCAGCCGCGCCCCCGCCGTGTACACCCGATACCGCAGAGCTTCGACGTCTCGAGCTGGCCCCGCCGCGCCCAGGAGCTTGCACGCTTCCTCGATCGCCCGCATCGCTTCCGCCGCCCGCCCGCACGCGGCTTCCCCAACGCTCGCGACGTCCGCCCGCTTGCCCTCTCCCGAAGCAGTGAGGCCCGTCCCGACATCGCCGACCGTGTCCCGCGACAAAAGCCGTGCCGCCGCATCCACCCCCGTCGCCCGAACCGCCTCCACCACCCCGTGCCGAATGGCTTTGAACTCCCCGCTGAGCCCGCCATCGTCAAGCACGAACCGCGCGAGGTCGTCCGCGACCCGCAACCCCTCCGTGGCCCGGTTCAGGTTCGCATCGATCAGGCGAAGCATCCCCTCCCGCACGCTCCTCGGCGGCGGGCTCTGCGACGCTCGCGTTTCAGGCCCGATTTCCATATGATGGTCAACGGTAGCAACTTGACCACACCCGCCGACCAACCCCCATCTCCGCCCCCGCCCCCCTCCTCGCCCGAGCCCGACCTGATCGGTCTGGAGCCGCTCGCGACCGCCCACCTCCGCCCCACCCTTCCCGGCGGCGGCGTTGTGCTCCGGGCCACCCCCGACGAGGTCTACGACGCCGCCTGCGCCGACCTCCTCATCCAAGCCAACAACTGCGTGCGCACCTTCGGCGACTTCCACCTCGCCGTCACGGCCACCGCCGCCGCCGAGCCCTTCCTCGCCCGCCTCATGTGGGACCCGCAGATGCGCGACCTCCCCTGGAAGCGCACCCACCTTTGGATTTCCGACACCGAGCACGAGATCCACGGCAGCGAATCCATCAAGGGCCTGCTCGTCGAGCACTCCGACCTCCCGCTCGAGCAGTTCCACCCGCTCCCGCCCTCGTACCCCGGCGATGAGTCCACCCTCGCGATGTACGAAGCGACCCTCCGCGAAACCCTTGGCTGGCGCGAACGCGGCCACGACCGCCTCGACCACGTCATCCTCTCCCTCGACCCCGCTTCACCCCTCGTCCGCCCCGTGCTCGCAAGCCCGCCCGGCACGCTCATCATGCAAGCCCCGCACGGCCTGGGCTCCATGATGACCATGGACCTCCTCAACGCCGCCCGCTTCCTCGCGGTCATCGGCGTCGGCCAAAGAGCCGCTCGCGAGCTCTCCAATCAATGGCGAGCCACGCCCCCCGTGGAACGCAAGACCCCCTCGGGCGAAATGCCCCTCGGGCTCCGCCTCCGCCCCCACGCCGGCGAACTCCGCTGGTACCTCGACGCGGCGAGCATGGAGTAGGCGAGAAGAGCGCCGCTCATTCTCCCTGGCCATTTGGCCATTTGGCCATTTGAAAATTTGGCCATCTGTCTCCCCCTACCCTCCCCGGTGCCCCAGTTCTCCATCGAGCCCAATTCCAAGGTCCGCTTCAAAATCCGCCACCAGGACGAACACGTCCTCGTGCTCGACAAGCCGCACGGTCTGGTCACCCAGCCCGGCAAGGGACACCTCACCGATTCCCTCCTCAACGGCCTCTTCGCAGGCAGCTCCGAGGACAAAGCCACCGGCAAATCCACGCCCTGGGGCATCCGCTTGCAAAAGCTCGGCGAGGTCCGCGACTACGGCCTCCTCCACCGCCTCGACCGCGAAACCAGCGGCCTCCTCGTCGCCGCCCTCTCGCGTGAAGCCTACGACGGCCTCCGCGATCAGTTCGAAGCACGCACCGTCAAGAAGTTCTACTGGGCCATCTGCTCGCGCCGCCCCAAGCACGATTCCGGCGTCATCAAGAAGTCCATCCTCGAGACCGTCGGCTTCGCCCAGGGCGACCTCTACGAAAGCCGCAACGTCAAGATCGCCCGCATCTCCGCCGCCGGCAAGCCCGCTCTCACCGCCTACCGCGTGCTCGACGCCAACAACCTCGGCGCCCTCATCGAAGCCCGCCCCGTCACCGGCCGCTTGCACCAGGTCCGCGTCCACCTCGACGCCATCGGCTGCCCGATCCTGAGCGACGGCTTCTACGCTCCCGCCCAGACCCGCGGCATCGCCCCGCGCCTCGCGCTCCACTCCCACCGCATCGTCTTTACCCACCCCGTCACCGGCGAAACCATCGACGTCAAAAGCCCGTTCCCCAAGGACCTCAAGCAGGCCCTCACGATCCTCAAGCTCAAGCTGCCCGACGGCGAATGATGACGTCCGAATCACGAAACCACTCCGTCACTTCGTGACTTCGTGACTTCTTCTCAGAACAGCCGCAAAGCGTAGAAGATCGCGGTGAACATCAAGTCCGCCAGCACGATCGCCACCACGCACTGCACGACCGTCGAGGTCGTCGCCCGACCGACGCCCGCCGCGCCCCCCGAGACCTTCAGCCCGTTCGCACACGCGATCACACCGATCAACAGCCCGAAAACCGACGACTTCGCCACGCCCGTGATGTAGTCGACGAACTTCACCTGGTCCAGAAGCCCCGTCTTGAAGCTCTCCCACGGCACGCCCAGACCAATCGCCGAGATCACCGCCGCCGCCGAAAGAGCCATCGCCGTGGACACCGTCCCCAGCACCGTCATCGCAAGCACGCTCGCCAGCACGCGCGGCACGACCAGGAACCGCACCGGGTTCAGCGCGTGGGCTTCGAGGGCTTCCACCTCTTCGCTCACCACCATCGTGCCGATCTCCGCCGCGATCGACGCCCCGGCGAAACCCGTCAGCACGATCGCCCCGATCAGCGGACCAAGCTCGCGCGTGATCGCCACGCCGATGATGTTCGCGATCAGGTCGCGTTTGCCGAAATCGTCAAGCGGCGGAGCAAGCTGGAACGCCAAGATCAACCCCACGCACGCCGACACCAGCGACACGATGCCCACCGACCGCACGCCGACGCGCACAATCTGCGAAATGATCGCCTGACGGCCGATCCGCGCCCCGCCCGGGAAAAACGACCGCACGATCCACCAGATCGTTTCGGCCAAAAGCCGCATCAGGCTTCCCAGGTGGTCAAGCGTGCTGAACGCCAGCGATCCCACGGCTTCCAGGAATTGCACGACGAACCAGGGCCGCCTGGGTTGTTCGGGCTCATCCTGAAAGACTTTCGCCGACATCACGCCATCCTAGCGGATCCGCCGGCTTCAGACCGCCGCCGTCGCCGCCGCCAGATTGGGAACGATCTTAAAGACCGTGTGGAGCCGGGACATCTCAAAGACCGCCCGGACCCGATCCTGAAGCCCGCAGAGAATGAGCGCCGTCTGCGTCTTCTTGCTCGTCTGAAGAGCTTCCACCAGCGTCGCAAGCCCGGGGGTGCTCATAAACCCGACGTTGGACAGATCAACAAGCAACCGCGGCGTCCGCTTGTCCTGCGCCTGCTTGAGGTACGTCCGGAACGAAGTCGCTTCCGCGTACCCAATTTCGCCGTACGGAGTGACGACGGCCGTTCCGCCGCTCTCCGTGTAATCCACTTTGGACAGTCCGCTGCTCATGCCACGCTACTCCCGCGAAGACCGCCGTCGTTCGCTCCCGAAGCCTTGTCCGATACTCGCTTCTTGACCATCGTCAGACGCATCCCGACGCCGCCGTCGCGCTTCTCGTACGTCGCTTCGTCCATCACTTCCTTGATGATGTGCACGCCCAAGCCGCCCGGGCGGATCTCATCAAGGTTCCGGCTCCGGATCGCCGAAGGGTCGACCTGTTCGGCCTGATCCTCGATCACGATCCGGATCGCCGACGCTTCCGCCCCCTCCGCCGCTTCCACGCCCGCCAGATCAAGCGGCCAGACCTTGACCCAGATCGGCTGGTCCGTCCGCCGCTTGTAGCCGTGACGCATCACGTTGCACAACGCCTCATCCACCGCCAGAGCGACCTGCGAGCACTGTGTATCCGAAAACCCAAGCCGCTTGGTCACCGACGAAAGCATCTCGCGAACGCCGCTCAGGTACTGCGGATGCGAGCGCAACTCGATCAGGATGTGCGGCGGATGGCCCGCGGGGGATGAACTGGAACTCGGTGCCTGGCTCATTGGTTGTTCACCCCGTCCTTGGTCGCGGCGCCCGCGCTCGGGGTCGTCCGCTGCTCTTGCTCCCACGCACGCCACCGCGCCACCGCCGCGTCCCGCTCCGCCGGCGGGCCCGCGTGCTCGTACCCCTGCGTCTCCCCCGTGATTCTCTTGAGCGCGGTGATCGCAAGCAGCCGCTCGCCACCGTCTTGGCTGTCCAGACGCTCGATCAGCCCCGGAATCGCGCGACGGTCCCGCGTCGCCGCCGCATCGATCATCGCGTCCACGCGCTCCGCCGGATCCCGCGACGAAAGCCCGGGCTCGGACGTCGCCAGACACCCGCCCATCCCGGCGAGCAGACACCAAGCCGCCAGCGCGGCGCCCGCCGTCACCGTGGCCCGCGTCCCTGGCTTCATTTCTTCACCGCCGATTCGAACTTCCCGTCGTACTTCCGCGCCGCGTCGAAGTCCTTCCGGGTGATCCCGCCGCTGTCGTGCGTGCTCAGCGTCAACGTCACCTTGTTGTACCGGATCAGAATGTCCGGATGGTGCTGGTCCGCTTCCGCAAGCGCCGCGACATGCTGCACAAACGCCATCGACTCCACGAAGTTCTTGAACTGATACGTCCGCTGAATGGTGTCGCCAAGCTCCGACCACTCCGGC
>JBIKTT010000174.1:0-5443 GCA_044347925.1 Phycisphaerales bacterium | reverse complement strand
CCCGCCATTCGGCCCACTCAGGGCACCACCACGGACGAGTTCAAGCGGCTCCCCCCGTCGGGCTCGGTGACGCTGACGAGGACGCGCTGGCCCCGGAGGGAAGCCGCCGCTCCCGGGAAGACGAACCGTCGCAGAGCTTGCTGGCCCGGGGGGAGCGACCCGACGGTAGAGCTCGCCCGCGGCCGCTTGGGCGCAAACGCGGTGAGCTCAAGGTCAAGGGGGGTCTCTCCGACGTTGGTCACCTGCACCTCGACCACGACATCGGGCCCGTTGGTGGTCGGGAAGAGCGCCGAGCTCAGATCGACCTTGAGGTGCTTGAGGCCGATCATCGCGGGCGTGCGAATTTTGATCCCTTTGGCAAGCTGCTCACCCGCCAGGTCCATCGAGAAGACAAAGTCGCGACGACCGGCTTCCTCAAGCCCGCCGAACGCCACGCTCACCGGCAATGAAGCCTGCTCGCCGGGCCTGACGGAGAAACGCATGACGCGCGGCACGATCTTCCAGCTTCGATCAAGGCCGTCGGCCGAGATCCCGCCGCCGATGGGCTCGACGATCGTGATCTCGCCGGAGATCGCCGTCGTCCACGGATTGAAGAACTCGATGGTCAGGTCCATGCGTTGCGTCGTCGCGGGAAGAAAGTCGGGCGTGATGCGCACCGAAGCGATCATCCGCACCAGCTCGACGTCGATGCCCTCGACGAACACGGGCGTGCTCGTCGCGGGCACCCGGATCGTCGAAACATCGGTCTGCTGACCCGGCTTGGACGCACCCTCGGTGCCGCCGACGACGGTCTCGCCCGCGGTGACCTCGACGCCCAAAGCCTGCTGGAGCAGCTTGCGGTTTCCGAAATGGTCGACAAGCGTGAGTTCGCCGGCACCGAGGTAGGCGTCGAGCACGGCGTCGCGTGATTCGGCGGACTCGTTCCAAAGCACGAGCGCACCGCCGCGCTTGGCCGGAGCCGTCGCCGAGGGCGCGAGAATGACGCACCTCACCCCGGGGGCCGCCGGAAAGTCGCCGATGGCGACGCGGTCGGAAAGCTGGTCCACGAGCGTGCGCCACGCGGCGAACTCCGGCGTGGGCATCGGACGGTCGCCCTTGGCGCCCGACCATGTCCACGGCTGCTCGAGTGCCGTGCGCACGGACGGGTTACTCCGCCGTTCGGAGGCGGATGAAGCCGCGATCCACGCTTCGATCACCTTGCGGGAAAGCTCCGCGACACCCTCGACCTGCGTGTACGTTCCTTCCGGGGCCCGCTCCATGACAAGCGTGAGGTCGCCCTCGTTCTTGGCGGATTCGTCGGCCCAGACCTTCGCGGCTTGGCCCGCCGCCCAAGCGGGAAGGTCCGCCGAGACCAGCGCGGACACGGCACCCGGCCGGTCCAGCGCGGTAACGGCCTGTGCCCGAAGATCGAACTCGACACGGGATCCAAGGCCGATGGTCGGTCCTGAGATCAACTGCCCCACTTCCGTCGCGAACTTCGCGAGGTCCTTGGAGATGTCTTTGCGCCAGGCGACCGTCTCGCTACCCGTGCCGCCGATCTGCCAGCGCCGGACACGCTGCCCAAACCGGTCCAAAAACTGGTCCAGATACGGCCAGTACGCCGAGCGTTCCTGTTCGAGGATCGACCAAACGTCCGAGCGGCCGGCGCCTTCGACCACCGATCCGCGCGGCGCGTGCGCCAGCATGAAGGTCAGTTCGCGGTACTCATCCCCCAGGGCCTCCACAAGCGGCGAGAGCGCGAGCGCACGATCCCCGACGTTTTCGCGCGTCAGATCCGCGTTCCAGATCGGAATCGACACCGCGCCGGCACCAAGCTGCTGGGTCAGGTACGCCACCAGTCCAGGGGACGCGGTCTCGGGGACATCCTCAAGCACGACGCCCAAGCGGACCCGGTCGGGAGCATTCGAAATCGCCGTCTTCGGCCTCGGCGGCAGAACGACAAAGTCCGTGCGCGCAGAGCCGACAGTCTGACCGGCGCTGACCACCTCGAACGTCGCCCGATACCACCCGTAACCGGGCAGTTTGGGCGTCAGCGTCAGTTCCGCCCGCCCCGCACCCAGAATCTTCTCGATCGAGTCGACGCGGGCACCCGAGAGGTCGCGCACGACCACGCGGCCGCTGAGTTGCTCACCCGTCAGATCGCGGATGGTCGCCCGCAGCACGGGCGGAGCGGGAGCGACGATCACATTGCTCGGTTCGGCGCAGACCAGGTCGATCTTCGCGAGCTGGATGACCGCGACATCGTCGAACCACGCCGCGCCCGAAAAATCCTGCGACATCGCCGTGTGCCTACCCGCGGTCTTTCCGTACAACTGGTGCGGCTGAAGGACCTGAAGCTCAATCTGCAGGTACGCGGCGTTCATGAAGTCGCCCGGGAGCAGCACGTGCGCATCGGCCCACTCGCTCTCGGAAAGGACCGGCGCGGATCGGCGTTCGGACCCGGCGATGGGCGCCGTCGAGGAGTCGAGGAACCGCGCCACGACGACCGCTCGCGCGTGCTTGAGGTCCTTGGTCCGAACTCGGGCGGAGATGCGGTAGTCCGCGCCGCTGAAGACCGGCACCACACCCGGCGAGAGAAGCAGCGATGTGCTGCCGCCGCGCGTGGGAAGACGCACGGAGATGTTCCCGGTCGACGCGATGGAATCATCAAGTTCAGCTGCGTTGACCGGAGGAAATCCCGCTCTCACGCCCGTCGCGACATCGTCCGGCCCCTGCTGGGCGCGAGCCCAGTAGTTCGGCACCGGATTCGGCGTGGCTTCCTCGAACCCGAAGAACCGCGTCAGACGTCCGGCCGACTCCGGCCGCACGCCCACCACCGACCACCCGGCTTCGAGCTCTTTCTCGTCAACGGTCGCGACCTGTCCGACCGCGCGGCAGGCGAAAAGGAGCACCAGAGCGGCCAAGGCATGTTCGAGAAGTCTCACACCGTTGTATCGACCGCCCGACAGCGGCCGGCGGAGCATTCGCCCTCGCCGCACTGACTCGAACAGGTCGCGTCGTCTGGTTCCGAGAACTGGATCCGTTATCGCGACCAAACCGCTCGCAACAGGTGGTTATCTGGACGAGTCACAAGCCGCGCAGCACCCGCGAGACCTCGAACGCCCGCAGGGGCCGCTCGGCTCCGCCCAAGGGTGCGGTGCTCGCCGCGGGCGCGGGACCGATCTCGCTCAGAGCCCGCGAAGCCAAGCCGTCCCGCCGAAGCGCGGCGAGGCTCGCATCCGCCGACCGCTCGGGGGCGGCGTCGACCGCGGCGATCGGCTCCGGGCCGGGCGTCGGGGGTGCGAGTGGCGTGCTCTTGGAGAAGAGCGAAGCCGTCCACGCGCCGGCGATCACAAGAACCGCCGCGGAGATCGCGGGCAGGCGCCGCTTCCAACGACGCCGGGTCACCGTGCGGAGGAAGGCGGGCGGGGCATCCCCGGCGGCGGTCCGCGAAGCGCGTGTGAGCCTGGCTTGGAGTTCATCGTGATGCATGGGCCACCTTCTTTTCGTCGACCATCCCGCCAACCTCGAACGCCCGCTTCAACCGATCGATGCCGCGAGCGTATCGCCACGCGACCGTGTGCCGATTGACGTTCAACGCCTCGGCGATCTGCTCGAACGTCATGCCCGAAGCGTGTCGCAGCGTCACAACCTCGCGCAGGACGCGAGGAAGAGCCGCGAGCGCCGCCGCCGCTTCATCCGCTTGCTCGCCGCGCAGATCGCCGGTCGGAGCCAGCCTTTCTTGCGTGCGAGCACGTTCTCTTCGTTCGGACCGCTTGAGCGAGATCGCTTCGTGCCGCGTGAGCGTGATGAGCCACGCTCGCACATCCACCACCGCCGCGATCTCCGGCGGCTTGCGTTCCATCATGCGACAGAGAGCCCGCTGCACAATGTCGTCCGCCGCGTGTGGCGCGACGGACCTCGCGTATGCGCGAAGAAGACCGCCAAGCCGAGACCACAGCTCCCGCGCGGCGCGATCGTCGCCTCGGTGCGTCAGTCTCAGCAATTGGCGGTCTTCTTCCTGCATCGGACTTGATCACTTGCTGATGGCGGCGAACTTCTGGTCAAGCTCGCCGAGTTCCTTCACCTGCTTCTCGATGTTGATGTACGCTTTCTCGAAGGAGGGCATCGCGACGCGAGCGACGACCCCGAACTCGCCCTTGAGCACGCGGGAGTTGATCACCTGGAACTTCGCGGAAGCGTCCGGCGTCCCCCACGCGGCGAGGATCTCGTCGTAACCCTCCTGCGCCCGGGCGATCTCGCGATCGAGTGCTTCGCCTTTCAGATCGCGCAGCTCCTGGACCAGACCGGGGGTGTCCGTGCCCGCGAGCAGGCCCATCACGGCTTCGGCGAACTTCTCGCCGCGGTTCATCGCCAGGCGAAGCCAGTTGAGGAGCAGATCGCGTTCGGTCATCATCGCCTCCTTGCCGCGGAACGGATCGGAGGTCAGCACACGCCCGATCGCGGCCCGAAGAACCTCAGCGTCCTTAGCTTGCAGGGTTCCCGAAGCCGCGAGCACCCGGGCTTCCTCCGTCGCCAGGGCGGCGATCGCGTTGGACACCAGCGAGCTGATCAGGATGCGGTCGTTGCTGACGTGCGCCGCCATGCGGTACATCGCGGCCACACGCTCCGCCGCTTGGCCGGGACGACCGGCGAGAAACTCCTGCCGTGCATCGAATCGGAGCGTGCGGGCGAGCTGCCGCATCCGGCCCAGGTGCGGCATCAGCATCGAGACGCCACCCTCGTACTCAAGCTCAAAGTCGCACCGCTCCCGCGTGGACGCGATGAGCATCGTGCGCACCGACTGTTCGCACCCTTCCGAAAAGACCTTCGAAGCCTTGGCGAACGGCTCGGGGATCTCTCCGCCCGGCGCGGTCGGGACCTTGTCCCAGTCGATCTCGGCCAACGCTTCGCCGAGAGTTCGGGGCAGGTTGTTGTCGGCCGAGAGGTATGCCAAAGCCGCGTTGCGGTCCGCGGCTTTGGTCGCCCACGACGGAACCAAGGTGTCGCTCTTGAACTCAAGTGGGTCCTCGACCGACACGACGGCTGGCGCAGGGCCGCCGGTGGTGGGCGGCTTGCTGGCGGGCTGAATCACCGAACCGGCGGCGAGCACGAGAGACATGATCATCAACTGCATGGGAAACTCCTTCAGAGACAGAGGTGTACCCACAGGACGCCACGGAGGAGCGGATTTGTGGCGCTCCGTTCGATTTTCCGAAGGCCCGCTCAGCCCCCGGCGATCTGCCGCAGCAGGGGGACGGCGTGTCCGCTCGCCAGACGCGTCCAGAGCATCGCCAGAGCGGACCGGGCGGCCCATTCCCGGACGCTCCGCCGGTCGCCGGCCATGTTGAACCGGCGGACGTCCGTCGCGGGAAGGTAAGTGCTGGCGTGGGCGATCCAGACGGTGCCGACGGGCTTGGCTTCGCTGCCCCCGCCGGGGCCGGCGACGCCGGTGATTGAGACG
>JBIKTT010000172.1:0-5449 GCA_044347925.1 Phycisphaerales bacterium | reverse complement strand
TGCTCCGACGGCCGTATGGGTGAGCATTTTGACGATTTCCTCCAGAACGGACTCTCGCTTCCGAGGTACGACCGGGTGTCGCTGCCGGGCGGGCCGGCGTGCTTGGCGGGGCATCCGCAAGCGTCGCTGGAAGAGAAGGGCGTCGTGGATGAGCTTCAGTTCCTGGTCGAGGTGCACCAGCTTCGGCGCGTGGTGCTGATCGCGCACCAGTCGTGCGCGTTCTACTCGTCGCGGCTTGAACTGAAGGAGCCGCGGCTTGAGCTCATGCAGCGGGCGGACCTTGTGCGAGCGGCGGCGATCGTGCACCGCGTGACGGGCTTGGACAACATCGACGCGTACTACGCGAGGATGAGCGACCACGGCAGGATCACGTTTGAGCGGGTCGAGGCGTAAGAAAACCCAAAGAGACGATCGCGCGAGCGATCGACCGGCTCACCGTCAGGCATCGATCCTGCCGCACTCAGGGCACGTTGTTGTTCTGATGCCTTGCAGGGGATATCCGCAGCTGCGGCAAGTGCCTTCAACATAGCGGAGCTGAAGCCAGCGGAAGTACGCTGCCACCATCCCAGCCATGCCGGACCCCGTCAGGAAAATCGTGGATGCCAGGTCGAGCATTCTCCAAGCCAGCATCCGGCGGTCGGCCTCTTCGTAACTCCATGACTCCCAGCCTCGAATGACTGGGTTACGGCTGGCCTTCGTGAGATCAATCCCCAGCCGGTTTGCGTGCTTGTCGCGTTCGGCCAAGACCAGGAGTGTCAACGACGACATTTCATCCGGAGTGATCTGCGTTGACCGTGGCAGAACGAGAGATCCGAACTCGTACACGAGCCGCGGGTTCCAGTGAGTGCCGGGGGCGCGACCGACCGCGAGGCTCTGAGATGCGACGCTTGCGTAGGTGCGGCATTGGGCGATTTGTTCGGTTGTAAACTCGTCCTGAGCAATGAGCTTGCCGTCTCGCCGCACCACGTAGAAATCGCGGCTTGAGATGGCTGGCGTCGCAAATCCGACCCAGTGGACCTTCGCGGCCCAGCACAGTACAGACGCGACCAACAGACCGATCGCGACGAGCGTCGCAATCACGAAGGGGCGAGATGAACTTCGACTCTCTGTCATGGCGGTCGGAGCACCACAGAGCTATCTTGGCTGCTGCTGGCTGGCGCAGTGGATTGCGCCAAGGCCCCAGATCAAGTGCCAGCAGTCGATACCGATGACTTGATGCTTGGGGAGGGCTTCTCGGAGCAGTTCGAGCGCGAGCGCATCGTTCTTCTTGTCGCGGAAGGTTGGCACGAGCACCGCTCCGTTCACGAACGAGAAGTTCAGGTATGTCGCGGGGAGCCGCTGGCCGTCGCGGATGAGCTTCTTGGGCATCGGGAGGACGCACAGATCGAACGCTTTGCCGTCCTGATCCCGGAGCAGCTGGCACCGGCGGACGTTGTCCTTGAGGATCTTGTAGTTCTCGTCCTTGTGGTCAAACTCCACCGCGACCGCGAGCGTCGTGGGGTTGATGAACCGGGCGAGGTCGTCGATGTGGCCGTCGGTGTCGTCGCCGTCGATCCCATCGCCAAGCCATAGGATGTTCGTCTGCCCGTAGTAGTCCTTGAGGTACTTCTCGATCTGCTTCTTCGACAGGTGCGGGTTGCGGTTCTTGTTCAGGAGGCAGCTTTCGGTCGTCAGAAGCGTGCCGCGGCCGTTGACGTCGATTGCTCCGCCTTCCATCACGACGCCCTGAAGCTCTCCGTCGCGGCGTGCTTTGGGATAGAAGACGGGCAAGCCGAGTTCCTCCGCGATCCGCGTCGGCACCGCGTCGTCATCGCCGTACGGCGGGTACTTTCCGCCCCATGCGTTGAAGCCCCAGTCGACGATCGCCATTTCCTTCTTGCCACGGTGCTTGCGAACGACGAACGCGGGTCCGTGATCGCGGCACCAGTTCTCGTTGGTCTTGATGTGGTGGAAGCGGACCCGCTTGAGATCGACCTTGTGCTGCTTGAGCGTCGCGGTGACGATCTTCTCGTAGTTGACGTTCGGCACGTTGATGTGGACGAGTTCACGCGGCGTGATCTCACGGAAGATCGCGGCGAAATTGGCTGGGATCTCTTCGTAATGCTCAGGGAACGAGATGCCTTCCGGGCGAGGCCACGAGAACCACGTGCCCGAGTGCGGCTCCCACTCCGCGGGGAAGGTGAAGCCGAGTTGAGCGGGAGTTTCCTTGAGAACTTTGAGCTTTGGCATGGTGGTCGAATGACAAGGTGACAAGGTGGAGGGGTGACAAGGTGACGAAAGGCCCGGAATGCCTAGGACTTTGGGGTCTTTCCGAGAACCCAGCTGTCGGTATGCGTGATCATTCCTACGAGCGTTGCGATGATCCGATCATACTCGCGGTACAAAGGTCGGGCATCGGCGGCTTTTACGTAACCGCACTTCACGGCGTGCTCGATCCATGTCTGCGTCTCGGCCGCTTCAGCTTCGGCATCTGAGCACTTGCTGATGAATGCACCCTCGTACCGCCGCTTTCGCCACGCTTCCGCGATGTTGGCGGTCACCGATCGTGAAGAGCGACGGATCTGATCCGTCAGGGAATAGGTCTCTTCCCGGGGAAATGTCTTGGAAAGCTCGAAAATGCGCGATGCGGAGTCGAACGCACGCCCGTACACGTCCAGGTCGCGATGGGACCGAATCGGCGCTGGCATCCGACGACCTCCCTCACCTTGTCACCCTTCCACCTTGTCACCTTGTCATGCCCCTTCACACGAGGAGCGTCCCGGAAGCATCGATCGTCAATCAATAAACCGCTTCGTAATCTCGCCATACGCGTCGATCCGCCTATCTCGAAGGAACGGCCAGTGCGTCCGGCTGAACTCGACCTTCGCGAGGTCGCAGGGCACGATCAGCACCTGTTCCTTGTCGCTCGAAGCCCGCGCCGCGATCTGGCCGTTCGGCTGAGCGACGAACGACTGGCCCCAGAACTCGATCCCCGCTTTGCTGAACGGCTTTCCGTCGCTGTCAAGCACGTGCTCGTGCCCGATGCGGTTGGGAGCACAGACGTAGCAGCCGTTGGCAATCGCGTGGGCACGTTGCATCGTCTCCCACGAGTCGTGCTGAGCGACGCCGTACTCCTTCTTCTCCGCCGGGTGCCAGCCGATCGCGGTCGGGTAGAACAGGATCTGCGCCCCTTGCAGAGCCGTGAGCCGGGCACCTTCCGGGAACCACTGGTCCCAGCAGATCAGCACGCCGATCTTGCCATAGGCCGTGTCCCACGTGCGGAACCCGGTGTCGCCCGGCGTGAAGTAGAACTTCTCGTAGTAGTGCGGGTCGTCGGGGATGTGCATCTTGCGGTAGATGCCCAGAAGCGAGCCGTCGGCGTCGATGATGACGGCGGTGTTGTGGTAGAGGCCCGCGGCTCGGCGCTCGAAGAGACTGCCGACGATCACGATCTTGTGCTTCTTTGCGAGCTTCTGGAGAGCCTGCGTCGAAGGCCCGGGGATCGGCTCGGCGTAATTGAAGAACCGATGGTCCTCCCCCTGGCAGAAGTAGAGCGAGGTGAAAAGCTCCTGCGTGCAGACGATCTGGGCTCCGCTCTTGGCGGCGGCTTCGATCAGCTTGAGCTGATGCTTGAGGTTTTCCTTCGGCGACTCGACGCACGCGAACTGCGTGAGTCCGATGTGGACGATGTTGGGCTTGGGCATGGGCGAAGGATAGGAAGAACTTCGCGTGCCGGAAGGGCGTTGGGCCGCTCCCGCGAGCCGCGATCAACCGTCCTTGGCGCCGATGTCCTTGCGGACCTGCATGCCGGGGAACTTGATCTTGGCGACGGCTTCGTACGCCCGCTGGCGGGCGATCGCGAGGCCGTCGCCCAGGCCGGTGACGCCCAGAACGCGTCCGCCGGCGGTCACGATCTGGCTGTCCAGGTCGCGTTTGGTGCCCGCGTGGTAGACGGTGACGCCGGGGACGTGCATCGCGGCGTCGAGGCCCTCGATGACGACGCCGGAACGCGGCTTGTCGGGGTATCCCTCGGCGGCGACGACGACGCAGCACGCGGCCCGCTCATCCCACTCGACGTTGACCTGGTCGAGCTTGCCCTCGCAGGTGGCGATCATGAGTTCGAGCAGGTCGCTCTTGAGTCGCGTCATGAGCGGCTGCGTTTCGGGGTCGCCGAACCTGCAGTTGAACTCAAGCACCTTGGGCCCCGCGGGCGTCAGCATCAGGCCGGCGAAGAGCACGCCCTTGTAGTCGATCCCCTCGCGGCGAAGAGCGTCGACCGTCGGGACGAGAATCTCAGACTCGACCACCGACATCACCTCATCGGAGATCGACTTGCTCGGGCAGAAGGCACCCATGCCGCCGGTGTTGGGGCCCAGGTCGTTGTCCTTGAGGCGTTTGTGGTCTTGGCACGGGGGCAGCACGAGGATGTTGGTGCCGTCGGTGATGCAGAGGACCGACACCTCGGGGCCTTCGAGGCGTTCTTCAATGAGGATCTGGCGGCCTGCGTCGCCGAAAGCTTTCTTGACGAGGATTGTGTCCACGGCGTCGAACGCTTCCGCGAGCGAGTCGGGGACGAAGACGCCCTTGCCCTTGGCAAGACCGGTCGCCTTGATGACGGGGAGGTCGGTCCGCTTGGCGAGCCACGCTTTCGCGAGGTTGACGGCTTCGGTGAGGATCGCGGCGTTGGTGCCGTCGGGGGTGCGGACGAGCCCGGTGTCCTTGATGATGGTGATGTCGGCGTTGGTCACGCCCTGCTTGGCGAGGGAAGCAAAGCCGATGCGCAGAAGTGCGTCGGTCGCGAGGCGTCGCCGGGCGGGGTCGCGAACGACGGTGGCTTTGGCGAGGATCATGCCGACGGCATCGTCATCCTGAACGCGGCTCTCGATGAACTGTTTCGCGGCTTCGGGGTCGTTGAAGGTGCGGCTGTCGCCGGTGGGGACGCTAGCGGCGCGGAGGAGTTGCTTGCACCAGGCTTTGTCGGACTCGATCTGGGCACCCTCTTTGGTGGGGCCGAAGACGAGCCGTCCGGGAGCGGCGAGCTTGTCCGCGTACCCCTCGGCGAGCGGGTCTTCCGGTCCGATGACGACCAGACCGATCTTCTTCTTCTCGCAGAACTGCTGCAAGCGGTAGATCTCGCGGATCCCGACGGGGACATCCACGGGATGGCCGAGGCGCGACAAGCCGGGGTTCTCCGGGTGCGTGACCCAGAGTTCGCCCAGGCGGGGAGACTGGTGAAGCTTGACCGCGATCGCGTGTTCACGCCCACCGCCGCCGATCAGAAGCACGTTGACCTTGTCGCTCATGCGGCGCGATGGTAGGGACCCGCGCCCGAAAGGCCAAACCCGGGCCGATCATTCGGTCACTTCGGCGTTCCTGCGACGACGCCGGGCTGGAGCAGCTTGCCGCGGTCGGCCTCGGCTTTCTCCACCACCGGCCGGATGCGGTTCTGCTCGGCCCAGGGGTCTTGGCG
>JBIKTT010000173.1:0-5449 GCA_044347925.1 Phycisphaerales bacterium | reverse complement strand
GCCCGATCCTGCACGTCCCGCAAGCCCCCCACCATCTCGCGGAGCGTGCTTGCAATCGCGGGCAAAGCGTCGTGAGCGTGCAACGCAGCCGAGATCGACGACGCGATTGCTTCCTCAGACAGGACACGGGCTTTCTCTCGCCAGGCTTGGGGAATCTCCGGGATCCCCGGGACGTCGGGCAGGTCGCGTGGAAGCGGCGGCTTGAGCCCCGTCGTGAGCTCCACCCCCAGCGCCGCGATCGACAGAAGCTCGAGCTTGCGTGCGGTCGCGTCATCGTCGGTCGGACCGCCCAACCGGCGAGCCAGCCCGTAATTCTCAAACCACGACCTTCCGTGCTGATCGATCAGGACCGAGGACGGGTCGACCACTCCCTGGACCACGCCCTGAGCGTGCGCGGCTTTGGCTCCAGCCCAGAGGTGCTCGACGACCGTGGCCGCTTCCCGCGGCGAGAGGGTGCCCCCCTTCGTGCGCACGTGGTCGCGCAGCGTGAGGACCCCCAGTGCCGATCCGGTGTAAGGGGTCACCCAGGCGAGCCGTCCGCCCACCCCCGCCCAGAAGCCCCAGCCAAGGACCGGGAGCAGGTGCGGGCCCGTCGCCGCAGCGCACGACTGGATCGCCGCAAGCTCCGCCAGCCGCCGCTTGCGACCCGCCGGCGGCCGCACGTGCACCACGGCGACATCCCCCGAGCGGTCATCGACGGCGAGAAGCCGCTCGCCGACCGTCGACTCCGCGAGCTGTCGCGTGATACGGAAGGAGCCGAATGCCGCGATGGTGGTGTTCACGGGTGATTATTGGGGGAAGGGGCGGCGGGCTTTGCGCGAGGGGCCGGAGCCGCATCCAGATTGTCCATACAAAATCCAAAAACGACAGCTTTCTCACACCCTTGAACGAGCGTTCGTATTTTGGCAGGATAAGCATTCTCGGCTGTTGTCCCACCCTTGCCAGCCGATACACTCTGTGTCAGACTTTCCGCTCGGACGGCCGAGGTTGAGTCCCACGCATGGCAGACGGACCACGATTTGACGTTGTCTTGATCGACGCCGGGCCCACCACGTGGGACCTCGCGGGCCGGCTCGCCGGTCGGATCGATCTGCCGCTTGCTCCAGAGGGCATTTCAGCGGTGTCGCAGGCCTGCCAAGCGTTCAACAAGACGCTGGGCCAGGTTCGGCCGGCTTTGCTCCTGTGCGGGCCCGACGAAGCGTCGCAGGCCGCGGGCAAGATCGCCGGCACCCTTCTTCGCAGCAAGCCCAAGGCGCTCCCCGGCCTGGCCGCGATGGATTTGGGCCTCTGGCAGGGGATGACCAAGGAGCAGTTACTGGACCGCTGCCCCAAAGTCTGCAAGACCATGCAGTGCGACCCCGCTTCGATCGTGCCCCCCAACGGCGAGCCGTGGAACGAAGCCAAGAGCCGCATCGTGAGCACCTTCCTTGGCGCCCTGCCCAAGAACCCCGGCACCGTCGTCGTGGTCGCCCGGCCTGGCACGCTGGTCGTCCTGCGTGCGGGGATTGATGAGCTTTCAAACCGCCCGCCGGAGCGTGACCACACGGTCCCGCCGGTCTGGGGTGAGCCGTACCGCCTGACGCTCGAGCTTTCGGGGGCGACCGCCGGAGCGGGCGGCTGGCTTTCGATGTTCGGCGTGATGGGCGCTGTCGGCGTGATGGGGACAATCGCCGGCGGCTGGACGCACCGTTAACCAAAGACCTCCAAGGCGCCCCGGAGGGGCGTTCGCAAGAGCAGGCCACGAAGGCCGAAGGATCAGCACATGACACAGATCTCAACCAAGCCTGCTTCCACCCCGGCGACGACCGCCGCGGCCACCGCCGCGGCCACCGCCGCCCCCGCCGCTCCGCGGACGTGGACCGAGCTTAAGCCCGCCCGGAAAGCGTCGATCCCCGAGGGTCTGTGGCTCCGCTGCCCCGGCTGCAGCACGATGATCTATCGCCGGCACCTGGAAGCGAACCTGCACGTTTGCCCGGAGTGCCAGCACCACTACCGCATCTCGGCTTCCGAGCGCGTCAAGCAGCTCGCCGACGAGGGGTCGTTCGTCGCGATGTTCGAGGGCTTGTCGCCGATGGACCCGCTGAAGTTCAAGGACCTCAAAGCCTACAAGGACCGCCTGCTCGCCGAGCAGATCAAGACGGGCGCGGTCGACGCGATCAAAGCCGGCCGCTGCTTCATCAAAGGCCGCGAAGCGATGATCGTGTGCCTCGACCTCACGTTCATGATGGGGTCGATGGGCTCGGTCGTCGGCGAGACGATCACGCGGGCGATCGAGGATGCAACCAAGACGAAGACGCCAGTGGTGGTCGTGAGCTGCTCGGGCGGCGCCCGCATGCAGGAGTCGGGTTTGTCGCTGATGCAGATGGCCAAGACGTCGGCGGCGATCGCGCGGCACGATGATGCGGGCGGCTTGTTCATCAGCGTGCTGACGGACCCGACGACCGGCGGCGTGACGGCGTCGTTCGCGATGCTGGGCGACATCATCATGGCCGAGCCGAACGCGCTGATCTGCTTCGCGGGCCCGCGCGTGATCCAGCAGACGATCCGCCAGGAGCTGCCCGAGGGGTTCCAGCGGTCGGAGTTCCTGAAGAAGAGCGGGTTCGTGGACAAGGTCGTCCCGCGAAGCGGCCTGCGGAGCGAGATCGCGCGGGTGATCGACTACGCGGGGGGATGACAGCGGCAGCGCCTCGACGCCTGACCTGTTGCGACGACCATCCTGCTTCGGGATGGTGGTGGATCAGCGCCCATCCAGGATCGGACCCCGCCCCGCAAAGCCCGTCGGGGGCGTGGCATCGAAGTCAGCCGCATCGAATGAGTTCGATGGTTGGACGCTCGTCGTGCCCGAAGCATCGAAATCGAAGCGACTCCGATGCCACGGGTTGTGGTCACTTCCGGGGTTTGGTGCCGCTTGCCGCTCCCGGGCTCACGGATTCATCCGCCAGATCGTCAGGTTCAGAGCCGCTGCGAACGTGACCCATGCCAGGTACGGCACCAGCATCGCCCCCGCCAGCCGGTTCACACGCCAGAAGAGCACGACCGTGGCCGCCAGCGACACCCACAGCAGCACGATGTCGAGGAAGGCCCATCCCGGGCGGTGGGCACCGAAGAACAGCGGCGTCCACAACGCGTTGAAGAGCCATTGAACGCAGAAGACGCCCAGCGCCCGCCCTTGCGCCTTCCACCCGCCCCGCTTCCAGACCAGCCACGCCGCGACGGCCATCATCGCGTAAAGCACCGTCCAGACCGGGCCGAACAGCCACGAGGGCGGGTTCCACGATGGCTTCTGGAGCCCCGCGAACCACCCATCCACGGAGACAAAGGCCGCCGATCCCGCCGCTGCAAAGCAGAAAACCAGCCACCCGACGAGCCCGAAGGCTTGCCAACCGAGGGAACGCGTCGAAGACGGAGTGGTGTTCAGGGGCTGCTCGAGTGGCGGTGCGGGGAGCGGCGTTCGACATTCGGGATCGATGGGCTTGTGCTCCGGCATCGGGGTCAGTCTAGCCGGGGCGATCGATGCCACGCGCCTATCGGCGTACGAGATTGGCGATCACCCTGGCGTACTCGTCATCGGGTTTCAGTCGAACCGCCAAAGATCGCAACGTGTCAGCGGCGGTGTCATCGAGACGAATAGACGCGTTGCGAATGCTGCATGCGACGCACTCCAGAGCCAACCCATATTCGCCACCGTGAAGAAGTGACTCGATATCCTTAACTTCCACAGCGGGAAGCGACGAACGAGTCGCATTCAGAATGCTGCACAGATCGCGATCGAGCCTTCTGAAGTACTCATCGTTGTGGTTCATTTCGGGTGTCTCGGGAGATCGATGGGACTCAGGCGGGTGGCGTGACCGCGTTCCTGCTCCCGAGACGGGTTCGGATTACTCCTCGGCATGATGTCAGTATACCGGATCATCGTGGCACCCCGCCCGTCGGTTGTCCTGGGACCGATTCCGGAGCATGAGCCCAGTCAGCCGCGAAAGACGAAGGCAGTCGTGCCACCCGTCGGCCTGCGGAGCGAGATCGCCCGCGTGATCGACTACGCGAGGGGATGATCGCGACATTCTGACGCCTGACCTGAGGGTTTCCGAAGGTCAGGGTTGATTCCAAACTGTGGATGAATCCAGACGAAGGCGCCTTCATTACGGTGTCGTTCGATGTACGCGACAACGCGGCGATACTGCGTTTCGGACTCCACCCGAACGACGCCGCAGCCCTGCGACCAGATCGTTCCGGGCAGTTCGTCACGCACGCGATGCGACGCGGCCTGCTCGGCGCGGCCGATGATGGGTTTTGCGTCGACGTTGCCCACTCGTGCGAGGATGTGGGCATGGGTCTTGGCGACAGCTGCGATTCGAACGGCGACCCCGCACGCCGCGAGCTTCTCCGCAATCACCTCCGCGACAATCTTGCGGAGATGAGGGGGTAGGTGAACCTCCGCGCCGACGGCTTCTCGTGCGAGCCGATGCAGTCCGGCATGTTCACCTTCGGGCGGTCGGTGGCGATAGTCGCCCGAGGAATGGACTCGGTGGTCATGATCGCGAAAGCCACGGGGGTCGCCGGGCAACCATGTCCCGTATGTCGATACGGTGACGTGAACCCAGTCTTGCCAACGCGTCTGCATCCGGCGACCTCATGGCAAAGTCGACCCTGACCTTCGGAAACCCTCAGGGCAGGCGTCCAGAATACGGGTTTCTGACGTACGACGCGTCCATCGGTTCGAGTGCGCCTAGGTCCGCGACACGCAGCGGCTGGTCCAGAAGTCGCAGATCACCGTCGGCGTCAACGACCCGTACGTCGAGCCGGCGATCGCGGCCATCGTGAGCGCGGCGCGGACGAGCACGACTGGCGAGGTCGGCGATGGGAAGATCTTCGTCGTGCCGCTCGAGGAATGCGTCCAGATCCGCACCGGCGAACGCGGCGGGCGGGCGATCTGAGCGGGGGGGCCGCCGCGGATCCGACCCGAACGGGCGGCGGGGCCGTGCTTTGGAACCCCGAGCGGACCGGCGGCTTTCCGGCGTTGCTCCGGGCCGCCTCCCAAGACCCCCGCCTACCCTGCTTTCATGCCGATCCGCACCGCGTACACCGCCAAAATCGACTACCTCTCGGTCCTCGACGAGAACGCCGTTCTGGACAAGGAACTGGCCAAGGACACGCTCAGCGATGAGCAGGTCCTGGACTACTACCAGTTCATGATCGTCTGCCGGCACATGGACGAGATCGCGTTCAAGCTGCAGCGCTCGGGCCGCATGGGGACCTACCCGCAGAACAAGGGTCAGGAAGCGTGCGCGATCGGCGTCGCGGCGGCGGCCAAGAAGGGCACCGACTGGATCGTCCCCTGCTACCGCGAGAACGCGGCGCTGTGGATGCACGGCCTGCCGATGCACTACATCCTGCTGCACTGGATGGGCGATGAGCGCGGGAACAAGATCCCCGAGGGCGTGTGCCAGCT
>JBIKTT010000171.1:0-5453 GCA_044347925.1 Phycisphaerales bacterium | reverse complement strand
GGCACGGGGGGGGGGGGGGGGCAGGCATCGCGCCTCAGGCATCAGAAAGACAAAGGCCCGGGACTCCTGTGAGCCCCGGGCCTGAATGCTTGCACTGATGCCCGATGCCTGATGCCCAACGCCCGCCCTTAGCACCCCGCTTCGAACCCCGCGACAAAGTCGTCGTAGTCGAAGAAGTCGACGAAGCCGTCGCCGTTGAAGTCGATCTGGCACGAGGAGAGCGTGGTCACCGACATCTGCACCGTGCCGGTCGCAGTCCCAAATCCGCCCACGCGGATGAGGTACTGCACGCCGGCGACACACGGGAAGTCGGCGAGCGATTGCGTGCCGCACGAGTCGTCATTGCCGGCGAGGGCGGTGTTGGGACTGCCGGGGCACGTCGCACTCTGGTAGATCGCCACCTTGCTGTCGAAGTTGGAACCGCACAGGCTCACCCGCGTGACGCCGGTGAAGGGCGCGGTGTACAGGAACCAGAGGTCCTGATTCACTTGGAGATCGCCGCAGCAGAAGCCCAAGTTGGCCTCGGTGGGTCCGTCGGTGGTCGCGCCCACGGTGCTGAAGGTCATCGGCTGGTCGTTGAAGACCGGCCTCGGGCTGGAACAACTGTCGTTAAAGATCCCCGACGGGACACCGAGCACCGCCGCGGTGCTGGTCGCGGTTCGCAGCGCCGCGCCGCACAGGTCGCCGGTGGCCTGCACGTCGTACGCCGCAGCGTCGGTTGTCGACACGGGGTTGATCGTCAGCGTGGCCGTGGTGGCCCCGGAGATGTTGCCGCCGTTGACCAGCGGGATGCCGTTACGCCGCCACTGGTACGGTGCGGCGCCTTGGACGAAGTTGGCGGCGGCGCTGAAGGAGACGCTCGCCCCGGCTTGCACGACCCGTCCGACCGGCTGAAGGGTGAAGACCGGGAGCGGATTGCCAGCGGTGGTGTTCCGCAGCACCGAGACGTTGTTGCCGATGTTGTTCGCCACCGCCAGATCGGCCCGCCCGTCGGCGTTGAAGTCCCCGATCGCCACGGAGATTGGACCCGTTCCCGCGCCAAAGTTGACCGCCGCGGCGAACGAGCCCAGGCCGTTGCCCAGCAGCACCGAGACGTTGGCGCTGCCGTTGTTCGCCACCGCCAGATCGGCCCGCCCGTCGGCGTTGAAGTCCCCGATCGCCACGGAGAATGGAACCCCTCCCGCGCCAAAGTCGGTCGCCGGGGCGAAGGTGCCGTTGCCGTTGCCGAGCAGCACCGAGACGCTTAGGCTGCTGTCGTTCGCCACCGCCAGATCGGCCCGCCCGTCGCTGTTGAAGTCCCCGACCGCCACAGAGGCTGGAGTCGATCCCGCGCCAAAGTTGGTCGCCGCGGCGAAGGTGCCGTTGCCGTTGCCCAGCAGCACCGAAACGTTGCTGCTGAAGAGGTTCGCCACCGCGAGATCGGCCCGCCCGTCGCTGTTGAAGTCCCCGACCGCCACAGAGGCTGGACTCGATCCCGCGCCAAAGTTGACCGCCGCGGCGAACGAGCCCAGGCCGTTGCCCAGCAGCACCGAGACGTTGTCGAAGGCCTCGTTCGCGACCACCAGATCGGCCCGCCCGTCGCCGTTAAAGTCCCCGACCGCCACGGAGCGCGGAAACGTTCCCGCGCCAAAGTTGACCGCCGCGGCGAACGTGCCGTTGCCGTTGCCCAGCAGCACCGAGACGTTGTTGCTGCTCCGGTTCGCCACCGCCAGATCGGCCCGCCCGTCGCCGTTGAAGTCACCGACCGCCACGGAGCGCGGAAACGATCCCGCGCCGAAGTTCACCGCCGCGGCGAACGTGCCGTTGCCGTTGCCCAGCAGCACCGAAACGTTGCTGCTGGAGAAGTTCGCCACCGCCAGATCGGCCCGCCCGTCACCGTTGAAGTCCCCGACCGCTACGGAGAATGGACTCGATCCCACAGAGAAGTTGACCGCCGCAGCGAAGGAAGCGGGGCACTGGGCGTGGGCCGCCGGCGAGACCGCCGCCACCGCGATGGCTCCCGCCGCGAGAACCCCATACACACGCCACAGCCGCCCGCCCCACCGCCCGACAGACGCGAGGCGACCCAAAGTGACGCACAGATTCAGATTCGACATCTCTTCAACCTCCACAAAGTCACCCGCGAAGGCAACGTCCGGAAATACAGGGCCTCTCTCAAGCAGCTTCAACGCAAACCACGATGGGCACCCAGACTACCAAGACCCGGCACCGTGTCAAGGAATTTTCGCCCCACAACAGCTTAGCAGCCCGACTCGAACGCCGCGACGAAGTCGTCGTAGTCGAAGAAGTCGACGAACCCGTCGCCGTTGAAATCAGCCGTACCGTCGCTACAGGTTCCGGTCTCGAAGCAGTTCACGTAATCGTCGTAGTCAAAGAAGTCGAGGAACCCATCGCAGTTGAAGTCGGCCGGGCAGACCGAGAGCACGGCCGGCTGCGAGACCAGCGATCCGCACGCGTCGAAGATGGTGCAGCGGACCGCGCCCACGGCGGCGAGGGAGTCAACCGAACCGGCTCGGCGGAGCGTGAGGCTTTGCGATGCCGCGCCTTGGGCGATGAACCGTTGTCCCGGGCCTCCGCCGTTCTCGCCATTGACCAGGTCCTGCCACGATTCCGGAGCGTTCGAGGGCGTCCATTGCCACCGGTACGCGAAGGGCCCTTGGCCGGTCGCCGCGACCGAGAAGCTCGCGGGCCCGGCGTCGCAGACGGTGACGGGCGCGGGCTGGGAGGCGATGGAGGCTTCGCATGCGCCTTCGACGACGAGATTGTCGATCGCCCACCACCAGTTGTTGCCGGCGTCGAGGAGCGCGAACTCCAGGGTCATGGTCTGGGCACCCGCCGGGTTGGGCACGCCGAGGCTCACGGATTCGTTGGTCGCGTCGGGCTTGAAGTTGGGGCCGGCGGCGGATCGCCAGTCCAGAAGCGTCACGGCGGGTCCGCCGTCGAACCTCGCGGCGAGGAGCGCTCGCTGCAAGCCTTCCTGACGCCAGCTCGAGTCGAATCGGACGCGGACCGAACCGGGAGCCACCCCGAGCAGCGAGACTGCCGGAGTGAAAAGCCGCGCGTTGTAGAGCCCGAGATTGCTGGGCGTGCCGCGGTCGTCCCATTCGTCCGGATCCGCGACGGCGACGGCTCCGACGCCGCGGGTGAACTGCGATCGGTTCTGGTCCGCCGCGATGGAGACCCACCAGTCCTTGCGCGTGATCGCCCAGCCTTCCCACTCGGTGACGCCGACGGCGGGGTTGTTCACGCCGGGCACGCCGCTGTCATCGACCGTCCAGCCAAAGGGAGGTGTCCCGCTCCACACCCCTTGGGCGGGTGCTTCGTTGACACTCGGTCCGAGCGGCACGGACTCGAAGTCCTCGCTGAGAAGCGTGCGACGGACCGTGCACCGGACCGGGTCGGAGGGGCTTGAACCCATGTCGAGACCGACGGGGACGCCGTCCCATCCCCACGCCGGGTCGGTCTGAACACCCAGGAATCGCAGGACGGTGGGAGCGACGTCGGCGAGCGTGGTGGTGCCGGTGATCAGCGTGCCCGCGGCGGCCGAAGGGCCCGAGACGATCATGAACACGTTGCGATGCTCGGGGATGTTCTGGCCGTGGGACGTGCCGCTGCCACCGTGGTCGGTCGTGACCAGGATCAGCCAATCTTCGGAGCTGTAGGTGGGGCGAGCCTCGATCGCATCCAGAATGCTTGCGATTCGCGCATCGGTCTGCTCGATGACGTTCAGGTAGGAGGGATTCGCCGGAGAGAAGCCCGAAGCGTGCCCGGCGATATCGACATCATCGAAATGGAGGAAGATGAGGTCGGTCGTGTCGGCGGCGAGCAGCGCCCGGCAGGCGTCGCGCACGCCGTCGTCGGTCGCCACGGACTGGATGACGTCCGCGGCACCCAGCAGGATGTTGTTGTTGATCGGAGCCCAGTGCGCGATGGAAGCGGTCCGGATATCCGCGCACGCCCCCTGCGTCTGGCCCGTTCCACGCAGCCGGGCGAAGAAGTGCGGGTAGGTCGCGAGCGCATTGGGCATGAACGAGTTGCTCGTGACCAGATGCTTGTTGCGATGCACCCCGGTCAAGATCGTCGACCAGCAGGGTCCGCTGATGGTGATGTCCTCGGCGAGACAGGACCAGCTCACAGCGCCGTCGGCGATGAGGGAGTCAATCGCCGGCGTGTTCGCGGCCCGCAGGGCGTCGGGGCGCACGCCGTCGATCCCGATCACCAGGGCTTTGCGGTGGATCGGCTGGGCGAGCGATGGCGTGGAAAGCATGACGCCCGGAGTGACCGACGCAAGAAGGAAAAGGAGGGGACGCATCGAGAGATTCCCGTTCGCACAGGCCTGAAGTATGCGAACAGGACGCTTGCTCGCAGCGCAAGCATAAGCGAATCGCCTGGAAATCGCGAGATCTGGGGCGGATCACCGCAGCGCGATTGCGCTCAGATTCGGAGAAGAATCGTGGCTTTGCGGCCAAAGGATGCCGCCCTCAGGCCGAGACCATCCCGATCAGCACCCGATTTCGTACGCGACCACGAACTCGTCGTAGTCGAAGAAGTCGACAAAGCCGTCGCCGTTGAAGTCGGCGGTTCCGCCGTTGCAGACCTCGGTCTCAAAGCACTGGACAAAGTCACCGTAGTCGAAGAAATCAAGGAAGCAGTCGCCGTTGAAGTCCGCGGGGCAAAAGGCGAGCGCGGCGACATTGCTGGTGACGCTGCCGCAGGCGTTGGTCACGATGCAGTCGTACGTCGCGGCGTCGGCCCGGCCGACGTTGGTGAGCGTCAGGGTGGCGGTGGCGGCGGAGGGATAGACGATGGTGTTGATCGGGGCGCCGTTCTTCCGCCACTGGTAGCTGAACGGGCCGGGACCGACGACTGTCACCGAGAATGAAGCGGTTCCCTCAAGGCAAGCCGTCTGCGAACTTGGCTGCGTGAAGGACGGCTTGCCGTTCTGGCTGGGGTCGGTCTCGAAGAGCGGCGCGGTGGCGCCTGAAAAGCCTCGGGCCACGGTCCCGTTCGCTCTTGCGGGTCCCGAATCAATCACGGTCGTGCTTCCCGCCGGATCGTTGAACAGAAACAGTGCCAGCGTGCCGGCGTCGCTCGCGGGCTCGCACACGGGCGGAGGGGCGATGGGGCCGGAGTAGCGAGCGACGTTGGAGAGCCGCAGCCAGTCCACGGAGATCAGCGGCGCTCCCGCGTAGTAGTCGAACTGCCCGGCGCCGATCGCGAAAGGACCGCTCGCGGCGGAATTGGCGATGAGAGGCGACCAGACGATCGAGTACACCCTGACACCGTCGAGGTAGAAGCGTTCTTCGCTACCGTCGCGGACGAAGGCGACGTGATGCCAGAGGCCGTCGGCGATCGTCGAGGGCGTGCCGGCAAAGGTCGGACGATTGACGTAGTTTCCTTCGAGCGTGAACGCGAGGCCGCGAGCGGAGTTGTTGCCGACATAGAGCGATTTG
>JBIKTT010000005.1:0-16759 GCA_044347925.1 Phycisphaerales bacterium | reverse complement strand
CTCCGCCGCCGTGCACGCCACTTTCGCCGCACGAAGCCGCATCGACGGACTCTCATCCCCCGTCGCCGCCACCACCACCGACCGCTCCAGACCCTTGGGCCCAAGCGCGTGCTCGACGAAGTCCTTCACTTCGCGGCCACGCTCGCCGATCAGCGCGACGACGCAGACATCCGCGTCCGACTGTTTGACCATCGAGCCCAGAAGCGTGCTCTTGCCTACGCCCGGACCCGCGAAAATCCCCATGCGCTGCCCGCGGCCGATGGGCGTCATCAGGTCGACGCTCCGAAGCCCCATGGACAGACGCTTGGTGATCCGCCCGCGCTCCATCGGCTGAAGCGGCTTGGGATTGATCGGCCGCGGCACCAGACCCGGGATGCGATGTCCCTGGCCCAGACCATCGATCGGACGCCCCAGCCCGTCGATGACGCGGCCGAGAAGGCTCTCGCCCACGCCGACCGTCGGGCTCGTCTGCAACCCGACGACCCGGTCGCCGGCGCACAGGCCCGACGTCAAGCCCAGCGGCATCACGATCGACTGTTCACGCTGGAAACCCACCACCTCACCGAGGGCCCCGCCCTTGCCCATCGACACCAGCGAACCCACCGGCATCGGAAGATCATCCACGAGCACCGTCATCCCGCGAAGCGAAGCCACCTGGCCGCTCACACGCATCGGCTGCAGCTCCGTCAGCATGTCCATCGCGTCCGCGATCGTCGTCATGACTCGGTCCCCTTGCTCTCCGCCGGCGGCTCCATCCCGCGGCCCGTATCACGCGTCAGCCCGCCGTAAAGCAGCGTCTCAGCGACGCGATCGAGCTGGCTCCAGATCGAAGCATCAATCTCGCCGCCCGTCGTCCGCGCCACGCACGACCCGCGGGGCAAGCTCGGCTCCCGCACCAGTTCCATGTGCTGCGCCGCCGCGAATCGGCCCACCATCGACGGCATCGCCTCGCGGAGCACCGCTTCGTCATCCGGATTGATCGCGATCGTCAGGTTCGACGGACGCATGATCATCCCGAGCACCGCTTCAAGCTGCGCCGCCGCGATCTTCGGGTCCGTCTCGATCCTGCCCTTGATCACGCGCTCCGCGATCTGAATCGCAAGCCGCAGCAGGTCCTGACGAGCCTCGCTCAGCAGCCGCTCGCGGGCAATCTCGAACTCCGCCGCCCCCGCCATCCAGCGTGCTTCGATCTCCGCAAGCCGCGCCCGCGAAGACGCCAGCGCCGCCGCGTGCCCCTCGGCCTCACCCTTCGCACGTCCGTCGGCCATCCCCTTGGCCAGCCCCTCGCGGTACCCCTGCTCCTTCGCACCCTCGAGCATCCCCGCCCGCTTGGTGCTCGCGTCCGCCATGATCGAAGCCGCCTGCTGCGCGGCTTCGCGTTCCACGGCGGCGGCCCGCTCGCGCAGGTCGCCGAGATGCATCACCACCGCGGGCCGGTTCGAAGGTGTCCAGGATGACTGACGGATGAGTGCCATGGGTTCTTTCGCGTTTCACATCGGGGAGTTCACGCCCGAGAGCTGAACACTCACACCAGAAGCTCGCTGTCGCCGCCGCGGCCCTGGATGACCACCTCGCCCGACTCCTCGAGCCGTCGAACGATGTCGACGACACGCTGCTGGGCCGCTTCCACGTCGCTGACCTTCACCGGGCCCATGTACTGCATGTCTTCCTTGATCATGCCCGAAGCGCGTTCGGACATGTTCCCGAAGATCTTGTTCTTGAGATCCTCGCTCGCGGTCTTGAGCGCCAGTGCCAGCTCGTGGTTGTCGACTTCCTTGAGCACCGCCTGGATGCCCTTGTCGTTCACCATCTTGATGTCCTCGAAGACGAACATCAGGCGGCGGATCTGCTCGACCAGGTCCGGATCCTCGGCTTCCAAGCCTTCCAGGATCGACTTCTCCGTCGCCCGGTCCGCGAGGTTGAGGATCTCCGACACCGTCGGCACGCCGCCGGCCTTCTCCATGCTCTGCATGAGCATGCTCGAGAGGCGGCTCTCAAGCCCGCGCTCAACCTCGCGGATCACGTCCGGGTTGGTCTGGTCCATGTTGGCGACGCGCTTGATCACTTCCAACTGCTTGGCCATCGGCAGGCCGCCGATGATCTCCGCCGCTTTGTGGTGCGGCATGTGGCAGATAATCAGAGCGATCGTCTGCGGGTGCTCATCCTGGATGAACGTCAGGAGGTTCTCGCTCTCCGCACGTTGCAGGAAGCTGAAGGGCTTGCGCTGCACCTGCGTCTGGATCTGACCCAGCACCTTCTCGGCCTGCTTGGGGTCCATCGAGTTCTTGAGGAGAGCCCTGGCGAACTCGAGGTTACCCTCGCCGACCTTGTCGCTGGCGACCGAGACGTTGTAGAACTCCTCGACGACCGACGCTTGCAGGTGCCGCGGCACGCGTCCGAGCGAAGCCAGCTCGCGCGTCACTTCCTCGACCGCTTCGGGCGGGAGGAACTTCATGACCGCCGCGGCATGCTCGGAACCGACCGAGAGCAGCAGGATGGCCGCTTTGCTCATCCCTTCCAGTTCTTCGGGCTTGTCGGGCAGTTTTTCGTTGGGCTTGCGTGCCATTGTTCATCTCCAGACCGAATCAACCTGCTCAGAACACCCCCCGCCGACCGCTTACTCCTCGACGTTGATCCACTGCTTGAGGAGCTTCGCCGTGGCTTCCGGATCCTTCTTCACCATCTCCGAGACCTGCTCGAGGAGCATGCTCGTGCGAACCTCGCCCTCTTCGAGCTCGATGCCGGCCATCGGCGTGTCGGATTCATCCGCTTCGCCGATCAGGTCCGAAGCCGTCTCGATAGCGGGCGGCAGACCGACCAGCTCCTCGGCGGTGGGAAGGTCCTGCTTCTTGCCGGCCTTCTTCACGATCGCGAACATGAAGCCGAGCGCTCCAAGGCCCAAGAGACCCAGGACGGCCTTGTCGATCAGTTGCGGCAGCGTCATGCCCATCAGCACGCCGCCCGACCCGCCGAAGCCGCCAAGCAGACCCGCCTGCTGGCCGGGCACGCCGGTCGAAAGCAGCGTGTCGACGGGGATCAGGCTCACCACGACCTGACCGTCGACCGCGACGGGAGCGGCGCCCGACGCCGCCTGCGTCATCGTGCGAACGTGCGGCAGGATGCTCTCCTTGATCTGCGGCTGAATCTTCGCGAACGCGGCGGTGATCGCGGCTTCATCGGGCGCGGCCGCGTTGGGATCGGCGCCCTTGAGCATCGCGACGATGAACCCGCGGGGCACGTTCACGCTCACCGCGACCATGGTGGGCATCCCGCGCGGATCGACCGTCTCGGCCGTGCGCGAGCCGACGTGGTTGTCAAGCTGCTTGTCCGTCTGCTCGTTCTCGTTGCTGGAGGAGCGGTTGGTGTTGCCGCGGTTGATGTCGGCGGGCTGGTTCGAACGAACGCCCGGCTCGGCGCCCTTGGCGCCCTCGGTCTGCTTGCTGGTGGTCTCGGCGGACCGCTTGGGCGCCGAGACGCTCCCTTCGCCGATGGGAAGGAAGCGTTGCTCGGTGCTGGTGACGCGGGTGACGTCGACCTGGGCGGTGACGGTGACGACGACACCGGGGATGTGCGCGAGGAGGTCGCTGATCTTCCGCTGCGTCTCGTTCTCGATTCGGCCGGCGTGCTCGATGTACGTCGTGGGGATGACGTCGCTCTCGCTGGTGGGCTTGCGCTGGCGGCCGCTGCCGTCGATCACGCGGACGCGGTCCGGCCCCAAGCCCGCTTTCGCCCCGCCGACGAGGTACGCGATGGCGTCGACCGTCCGCTGTTCAAGGGGAGCGCCCGTCTCGGTGAAGACCGCGACGCTCGCCGTCGGGCGGCGCACCGACGAGCCGAGCCCCGAAGCGTCCGGCACATCAAAGAGCACGCTCGCGCTCTTGATCCCCGGCATCGTCCCGATGATCTTGTCAAGCTCGGCTTTGAGGGCCGCGTTGTAGATCTGTTCGTTCTGCTGACGCGTGTTGCTCCAGCTCTGCGACGAAAGCACCGTCTGAAAGAACCCGCTCGTGTCCGCGGGGAGCTGCTTGTTCTGGGTGAGCAGAGCCATGGCCTTGTCCTTCTGGTCCGCAGGGACCATGACCTGGCCAGCTTTGTTCTCCGTCGTGATGCCGTTGGTGGACAGGAACGTCTGGGCCCGCTGCTGGTCCGCCGTGGGCATCCCGGGCAGCAGGGGGACAAGCGTCGACCTGCCGGAGTACTGGCTGACGAGGAAAAGCCCCATCACCAGGATCACCATGAAGCTGCCGATCAGCACCCGCTCGGTCGGGCCAAGCCTCCCGAGTTGCTTCTTGATCGTTTCAAGTGATCGCCGAATCGCGTCCATGCGGCCTCCTGCCGAGTCTCTTGTCCGCGCGATCCTTGCGCGTCCAAAGTTGCGCCTCCGCGCAACACCGCACCAACTTCGGTCCCCGGACCCCACCACCATTCAATTCGAACCCACCCCGGGCCCGTCCGATCACCAAGCCCCGCAAGGTCCGAAAAGTCGCGCCCACGCCCCAGCCACCCCCCAGCCGCCGCCAGCCCCCAAAACGAACAACGGCACGGGTGCTCGCACCCGCGCCGCTGCGTTTGGACCGTCCGCAAGAGGGTTTAGACCCTCATCTGCTTGATCTCGTCGTACGCCTCCATCACCCGGTTGCGCACGGCCTGAAGAGCCTTGAACGCCGTGTCGGCTTTGGATGTCGCGAGCATCACGCCCTCGACATCGTCACGCCGGCCCGCGGCCAGATCCTCCGCCGCGCTGCTCGCATCCTGCTGCAATTTGTTCACCTCGTCGAGGTTCTTGAGCAGCACGTCCTTGAACGAGGCTCCCCCCGCGCTGGGGCGGACCCCGCCCGCCAGGGGCATCGAGCCCGATCCGACATTCCTGATGAGTCCAAGCGGATCACTCATAGTTCATTCCTCGCGGCATGGGCCCGCACTCAGCCCAGAAGCCTCAATGCCGCGTTCATCATCGCCTTGGTGGTCTCCGCCGCCACGACGTTCGCCTCATAAGCACGCGACGCCTCCATCGCGTTGATCTGTTCCACCACCGGATTGATGTCCGGCACCATCACGTGCCCCTCGCTGTTCGCGTAGGGGTTCCCCGGGTCATACCTCGACACGAGCGAGTCCGGGTTGATCTCGATCTCCGCCACGTGCACGCCCATGTCCCGGCCAGACTCCGTCTTGGCCGCGGGATCCCCCGCTTTGAACATGGCCGCCCGACGCAGGTACGGCGCGAAATTCCCCTCTGAATCCTCCAGAGAGTTCGCGTTGGCGATGTTCGCCTGGATCACGTTCAGACGTGTCCGCTGGGCGATCATGCCGCTGACCGAAATATCGAGTGCTCCGTACATGCTTCAGATCGCTCCGCAATCCAGATGCCAGCCTTCACTCAAACCCGGCCCGGATCAGACACGCTGACCCAGCGCCGAACGCATCATCTCAGCCCTGCTCCGCAGGAGGTCCATCGAGGTCCGAAAGACAAGCAGGTTTTCGGCTTGATCCTGCATCAGACGTTCAAGATCGCGGTTGTTCCGGTCGTGCCCCAGCACACCCCCGATCGGGGTCTGCGGGTTCAGCGTCATCCTTCCGTCCGCCCCGATCTCCACCTCACCCCCGGATTCGAGGGAAAGCGGCTTGGAATCCCCCGTGGCCCGACGCTCATCGAGCGCCTCACCCAGCTTGCGCTGGAAAGCCACCGGCGACACGTCCACCTGGTTGAACCCCGGCGTCGACAGGTTCGCGATGTTGTGCGAGATCAGCCGGTGCCGACCGCCCGCAAAGCGAGCCATCGCTTCCAGCGCCGCCGTCGGACCCCAGTCTGTCAACCCAGCCAGACCCATGCCTGCTCCTTCGCAAGTCGCCTGCCACCACCCGGACGATCAGTCCCTCGGGATCAGAGTGCTTCAGGGATCAGCCGCTCTTCCTTCCACTTCTTGAGCTTGAGGCCCAGCGTCCGCACGCCGATCCCCAGAGCCGTCGCCGTCTTCTGGCGATGCCCCGAGAACCGCGTCAGCGTCGCGACGATCGTCTCGCGTTCGATGTCCTCAAGCGTGCGCACCTGGCCCTCGCCGAACCCCGGCTTGGCTTCGATGATCGAGCCCGCGAGCGTCACCTGAGGCTCGCCCGCCGGACGCAGCCACGGCTCGATCAGCCCGCGCGGGATCGTCGTCGACTGACGACCCGCCGAAAGCACGACCGCCCGCTCGCAGATGTTCTGAAGCTCGCGCACGTTCCCAGGCCACGTGTACTCGCGCAGCAGGTCCAGCGCCGCCGGCTCAAGCCGCATCGGCCCACGACCCTCGCGGCGGCAGATCTCCGCCACAAAGTGCGTCGCCAGCGCCGGCACGTCCTCAAGCCGCGCCCGAAGCGACGGCGCCGCGACCGGGAGCACGTTCAACCGGTAGTACAGATCCTGCCGGAACGTCCCCGCCGTCACTTCCTTCAGAAGCACCCGGTTGCTCGTCGCGATCACCCGGACATCCACCCCGATCGACGTGCTCGAACCCACCCGCTCGAACTGACGCTCCTGAAGCACGCGGAGCAGCTTGGCCTGGATCTTTGGGCTCACTTCCGAGATCTCATCCAGAAGCAGCGTTCCGCCGTCGGCAAGCTCGAAACGGCCCTTGCGGAGCTTGTCCGCGCCGGTGAACGCCCCGCGTTCGTGGCCGAAAAGCTCACTCTCAAGCACGGTCTCCGACAGCGCCGCACAGTTCACCGCAAGGAACGGCTTGCCCGCCCGCGAACTCTCTTCGTGGATCGACCGCGCGATCACTTCCTTGCCCGCGCCGCTCTCGCCGGTGATCAGCACCGTGCCCTGGCTGGCCGCGACAGACTTGATCTCGGCTTTGAGAAGCTGCATCCCGGCCGAATCGCCGATCAGACGCTCGACCCCGCGGCGCTCGGACAGCGTCTCGCCGGCCGGAACCGGGACGACGGCCGCCGCCGGCTCCATCCCGGCGCGGAGCATCGCGTTCTCCTTCTTGAGGCCCGCGTGCTCGATCGCCCGCTTGACGTTGATGATCAGCTCATCGCCCTCGAACGGCTTCTGCAGGTAGTTGAACGCGCCCAGACGGATCGCTTCAACCGCCGTCTGGATGCTCGCGAACGCGGTCATCAGAACAAGCGGGAGGTCCTCGTCGATCGCGCGGATCTTCTCGAGAAGCTCAAGCCCGGTCATCCCCGGCATCTTGAGGTCGCTGACGACGCAGTCCGGCCGCTGCTTGGCGATCATCGCGAGGGCCGCGGGGCCGTCCGCCGCGAGCACCACCTCGAACCCGGCCCGTTCCAGCGTGCCGCCCACGCTGTCGCGCAGGCTTTCCTTATCGTCCACCACGAGAATCATGCTCATCTCAGGCTACCTCCGCATCCTTGCAAACCGATCGAATTGGAAACTTGACCGTCTGGCCGAGATGAACCTCGGACTCCGTCGAACGCTCACCCTCATCCATGAGGGGGAGATGAATTGTGAACGACGCTCCGGATTGTTGACCTGCTCCGCTCGCGGAACCAGCCACCACGCGGCCACCGTGCGCATCCACAATTCTGTGCACGATCGCGAGGCCCAAACCTGTGCCAGCGGCCCGCGTCGTGAAAAAGGGATTAAACATCCGCGCCAGAACATCCGTCGGGATTCCCGGCCCCGTGTCCACCACCCGTAGCACCGCTTCCGCGGGCTTCTTGCCCCGCGCCCGCGTCCGCTCGGCCGAAAGCGTCACCACCGGAGCGCCCTTGCCCTCCTGCGCCGCTTCCACCGCATTCCGCACCAGATTCACCATCGCCTGACGCAGCAGATCCGAATCGCCCAACAGCTCGACTTCGTCGCCCTCGCGCCGGAACGTCACATTCCGCCAACCCGGCGTGCCGTCGTGGCAGACGCTCTCAAGCACCGCGTCAAACAGGTCCCCCGCCGTGATCTCCTCACGCGCCGCTCGGAACTCGCGTGAGAACGTGAGCACATCCCCCACCACACGGTCAAGGCCGCTGGCCGATCGCGCGATCTTCGCCGCAAGTTCCTGAGGCTTGGCCTGCCCCGCCAGATCCTCCGTCAGCATCCGGGCGTAAAGCCGGATCGCCCCCAGCGGGTTCCGCACCTCGTGCGCGATCCCCGCCGCCATCTCCCCCAGGGCCGCAAGCCGGCGCGACCGCTCAAGCTGCTGGTTCGCTTCCGAAAGCTCCCGTGAAAGCCGGGCGACCTCGGCGCGAAGCGCCTCGTGCGTCGCGTTCAGCTTCGACGTCACGTCGTTGAACGCCGACATCAGGTCGGCCAGATCCGCCGGGCTCATCTGCGTCGTCGTGCTCATGCCTGGAAGTCCTGAAAGAGGGCCCCGCCCGAAGCGGACGCGCCGTACGCCCCTTTGGCTCGCTCGGTCTTGCCGACCGCCGCAAGCTCGCGGGCCAGATCATCCCGCTGACGGCGAAGATCGGCAAGGTCATCCGCATCGCGAGCCGCAAGCTGCGACCAAAGACGCGACGCTTCCGCGAGGTCGCGGGCCGCACGCTCCGCAAGCCCGTCACCCCGCGCCGTCAGTCTTTCGAGTTCATTCGACCGGTCCGCGAGCTCACCCGCCACCTCGCCCAGCCGCGTGATCAGTGTCTGACGCCGGTCAAGCACATCGTCCAGCCGGTCCGCGTCGCGGCTGGCGATCGCTTCGGCCTGACGCTCGGAAAGGGTCGAGAGGTCAAGCAGGATCGTCGCCTGCTCGCGCACCAAGGTGTCCAGGGTTGTCGACGCGTTCGTGGTCATCCATGACCTCCTGTCCAGCCGGGCGTCCCGCCCGGGTCGTTCGTTCATCCATTCACGGCGAATTCGGATCCGTCGCCGCCGCACTCTGCGTCCCCGGCACGGGCCCCGCATCCGCCCACAGCCTCGACGTCGAGTCCAGCCACCGCTCCCAGTCCTGCCGCGTCATCGGCAGCGTCGGATCGTCCCACACCGCAACCGGCAGCCCCGAATAGAACCGCTTGGCACGTTCGTTCGCGGCCTGGGCCCGCTTGAGATCGCCCTGCCGAAGGTGACAGCTCACGATCTGCGTCATCGCCACCAGCGCCGCGGGGTCCTGGTTGTACCTGTCCTTGGCCGCGTTGTAGTGCGTGATCGCTGCTTCGTAATCCTTCATCCGGAACGCCGCTTCACCCATGTAGAAGTACGAGTTTCGCAGGTACGTTTCTTCCGCGGCGGTGCGACGCCTGGGGTCCTTGACGTCAAGCTCGCGGCGGACCTGCTCATAAAGCCCGATCGCGCGGCGCAAACGATCGACTCGCGTCGCTTCCAGCGTCACCTTCTCCGCCGGCGGGATCGCCTGCGTCAGCGTCTGCTCGATCTCGACCGCGGAAAGCCGCAGCGCATCGCCGAGCTTGAACCGCGCCGCCGTCACCTGCGAGTCGTCGGGATAGCGCGTCAACGCCTCCTCGAAACGCTCGATCGCCGCGTCGTAGTCGTTCTTGCGGTAGTAGTAGTTCGCGAGCTCAAACACCGCGGCGCGGAACGACGCCGAGTCCGGGCCGCCGATCTGCCCGGAGACCACGCTCCGAAGGATCTGTTCCGCTTCCGCGTCATTCTCCGTGTTCGCGTCAAGCAGAAGAGCCCGCGCAAGAGGCACTTCGCTGGCATCCGCCCACGGTCCCGACCCCGACTCCGCATCCCCACGCGACCGGATCAGATCGCGGTAGATCGCCGCCGCGTTCTCGATGTCGCCGCGAACCTGGTACGCCTGCGCGAGGCGGAACCGGGCTTCGGGCTGCCGCGGATCGCCGGGGCGCTCCGCCGCGTAAAGCTGGAAGATCCGCACCGCCGATTCCTGGTCCCCCGCCCGGTCGTAGCAATCGCCGGACATCCACAGCGAGTCGCTATAAAGCTGCACGTCCGTCAGCACGACCTTGTCCGCGTGCTTGCGGTAGTACCCCGCCGCGGCCGAAAGGTGGCTCCGAACCTGGGCCCGGGTCGCCGGATCCAGATCCGCGAGCACCACGTCGCTGGTGCTCTTGGCCTTCACCGCCGCGATGATCTCATCCGCGAGGCGCCGGTGCGAGGACGCGAGGCTGAGCAGCGTCTCCGCCGTCAGTCTGCTCTCGCCAAGCACACGTTCCGCGAGCACCGCGTACCGGAGCGACAGGTCCGTCGACCCGTGCTCAAACCGGTCCGTGGAGCACTTCGTCAGGCTTTCCGCGACCACCACCGGCGAGACCTCGCGGCTCTTCTCGCCCTTGGCGAGGAGCTCAACCAGCCGGCCGTACGCCGCGAGCGCATCCTCGTCGTCATCCATGATGCTCGCCGCTTTGGCCAGACCGTACTCGCCCCAAAGCCGCCAACGCGCCGTCGGGATCGAGTCCAGCACCAGTTGGAACCGCTCGCGGGCCGCCGCGTGGTCACCCTTCAGCGAAAGCACCTGCCCCTGCAGAAGCGTGAGCTGCTGGATCCGGATGTCTCCCGGCTGGATCATCTCCGCCGCCAGCGCGAGCTGACGCTCCGCCGAATCCAGCGACTGCACCTCGATATACGCCCTCGCCAGAAGGAGGTGGAGCGGCCCGCGCTCGCGCGGGCTGAGTGAATCAAGCCGCGGCAGCTCGCGAAGAAGTCGGTTCATCGCATCTTCCGCGTACCCGCGATCGATCTGAAGCTCCGCCTGCCGCGACAGCGCCCACGCGCGATCATCAGGCGCCAGCTGCGTATCCATCAGCATCCCCGAAACCAGCTCGAACGCCGCGTCGTCGCGCCGCCGATCGGGGTTCATCGCTTCATCCACAAGGCGGCGGTAAAGCGTCAGGCGGCGGCTCCGCTCATCCGCAGGCAGCGTGTCAGCACGCTTGCGGGCCTGATCAAACTCGCCGAGCGAGAGCAGGGTGTCCGCGAGATACGACACGTCCGACGGGAGAAGCTGCACGCCGTACGCCTCGGCTTCGAGGTACGACGCTTTGATGTTGGTGTTGTTGTCCTCGCGGTCGATGCCAAGTCCGCGCTGCCCGAGGTACAAAGCCCGGCCCATCAATTGATGGAAGGCGCCCTGCTGCTCGCGGGTGATGTCCTTGGTCCCCACGAACGGGTACACGCCTGTGTTCAGCGTCGTGATCGCGTCTTCATAGGCCGAAGCCGCCACCTGCTCCTCGGCCCGCGCCAGCGGGGCGCTCACGTCCGGCCGCGGGACCAGCGTCATCGCGTGCATGATCGCCGCGACCAGCACGCCAACGCCTAGGACTAGCGTGGGAAGCTGCCAAACGTCGCTCCAACCCAACCCTGCGGGTTCGGAAGTCGCGGCCTGCTCTGGCTTTGCGTGTTCTGTGTCGCTCACGAAGGCACCCATCTGCTCCGCGAGTTCTTCCGGGTACACCCCGGTCGAACCTGGCGGCGGCCGATCTCCGGCCCGTGGGTCTATCGGGTTGGGCGCAAAATCACCTTGATGTTGGAGGCACTTCCTGCGCTTATCCGGTCCAAAGTCGCCCGGCGCGAGTTATCGCCCCACCCGCCGAACCCCTCGCCGCCCCGCTTTACCCCTCGTCGTCCGATTCCCCAGGCTCGGAAGGGTCCGGAATGGGCACCACCACCGCCGTCCGAGTCAGAAGCTCGGCCCGATGGCGCCGCGAGGGCTCGAGAAACGTCAGCGCAACCACCGGCGGCATCCCCCACTTGATGGCGTTCCGCACCAGCGCGGCCCCGAACGTCACCCGCGTCACGCCCTCGTGCGGCTTGGTCGCGTCCGGAGTCTTGGGAAGCTTCACCACAAAGCACCCCATCAGTGCTTTGCCGATCGACCTCGAGAAAAGCACCTCGGACAACGTCGTGTGAACGAACGCGATGCCCATCGACGTGAACATCAGCTTCACCGGCTGGGCCCCCACCGCCGCTTCCACCGAAAAGACCTCCGAAAGCGGCAGGTCGATGATCCGCGAAGCGACCACGATCGCGATCCCGCCGTCGATCATCGAAGCCAGGAACCGCCGCGATGGATCCGCCAGCGACAAACCCGGCGGAAGCGTGACCTCCGAAACCGTGTCCGACCGCATCACAAACACGATCACCGACGCCGCGATCACAAACAGCATTACCCCGAGCATCACCGCGTCCGACCGCGTGAGCGGCCCCGCGATCACGTGCGGACCCGAGAAAAGCGTCCGCCCCGTCCACAGCGAAACCTCCGTCACCGTGAGACGCTGCTCCGCGATCGGCGCCGTCGGACCCGCATCCCAGACCATCGCCACACGCGACAACCCCTCCATCGGCAGGATCCCAAGCGCCCCGCGCGACCCCGTCACCGTCGACACCAGCCGCGGACCCGCAGGATCAAGCTCAAACACCCGCACCGACGACCAGTTCGCTTCATTGACCCGCGAAATCGCAAAGAGCGACCCGCGAATCACCAGGAACACGCTCCGGACCGCCGACTCCGGCCCCAGCTCCGCGTCGACCGGTCCGCCCAGCGGGCGCGACATCGACTCCCAGACAAAGCCCTCGCCCTCGACGCGCCCTCGCCACCACTCCACCGTCCGCGTCCCCACGCCGACGAGGCTCACGCCCGCTCCGTCCGCCAGAAGCGTCAGATTCGAAAGCTCCTTCGCGCCCGCCGGAATCGCACACTCCGCCCAACCCGCTTTGCCAAGCAGCCGCAGCAGCCATCGCTTGGCCCCGCCCTCCAGCGCTCCATCATCCTCCGCCGTCAGCGCCATCGGGCCAAGCGGCGTCCCCGCAAACCCCGCCAGCCGCCCCCGGCCCGGCAACTCCGGAAGCGACGTCAGCCGCCCCTCAGGAACATCAACCCAGATATCCAGCGCCCGAGGCTCGGTCGAAAGCGACAAAAGCTGCCGCACCGCCGGCCCGTTCGGCTTGCTCTCATCGATCGGCACCGGCTCGAAGATGAACGTCGCTTCGTTCTTCCACGCCGCGATCGCTTCCGGCCTCCGAGCAAGCTGCGCCGACACGCGAAGCGACCCGTCCGGCGACCCGTGCGCCAATCCGTCGTCCGTCGTCACCGACCGCCGCGGCGGCACGTGGTAAACCTGCCACAGCGAAGGCTCGTTCGTCCGAAGCCGCGCCCGCTCGCGAACCATCCACGCGTGCGAGATCGGAAGCCCCGACGATCGCCGCTGCCCCTCCGTCATCAGCGGCGCACCGGCTGACGGAAGCGTCGGCGGCGCCTGCCGCGCCATCGCCTTCGCCACCGCGAAAACCGCGAGGATCAGGAAAGCCACACTGACCATCCGCTTCATCACGGGCGGAGCTCCATCTCATCCACCGACCGCACCACGCTCACGCGGTGCCGCTTCACAAGTTCGGGCAGATCGAACAACGCGGGATTCAGCGGCCTGTTCTCCGCGTCGTACGCCGTGATCGTCACCCGCACACGCGTCCCACTTTTGCCCACGCCATCAAGCTCATTCAGCACGATGTCTGTCTTCCGCTGAAACTTCGGCATAAGCCCAGGCTCCCCGCGGATCGGCGTCGGCTCAAACTCCGACATCGCCGAAGACACCACCGCAAACCCGCTCTCATCCCGAAGCTCTACCGCCGTCGGTTCAAGCGTCTTCGCATCAAACCGGATCGCCCGCGAACCCCCAGGCACCGCGAACACGATCTCCCCCTCCTTCTCCGACACCCACCGCGTCTGCGCCGTCCCCTCCACCGCAGGATCAATCGGCGTGATCGCCAGAAGCTCGATCAGATCCAGCGGCAGCACCGGAAGCCCGAATCGCTTCACCCGCTCCCGCGTCGCTTTCGCGTGCTCACCCGCAAGCCCGGGCCGCTCCTCCCGCGAAAGGTCAAGCCACCAGTACCGCTCGCCGTTCGACCCCAGCACGAAGTACGTCTCACCAAGCTTCTTCACCGTCAGCGACAGGTTCCGCGGAAGCTCGACCATCAGGTGCCCCTCCGTCACCTCGTCAAGCTTCTCCCCCTCCGGCGTCGTCCCGCGAAGCCAAAGCTCCGTCCGCATCCAAAGCCTGTTGAGCTTGGCCACCCGCTCGTTGTGCTTGGCGATGAACTCCGCCGCTTTCGGCGGGTTGCGACGAACCTCGCCCGGCTCCGTCGGCTTGCGCTGCCCGATCGCGCCGCACCCCCCCGCCACCGCGACCATCGCGAGAAGCACGCCCGCCACCACTCGCCGCGCCTCACTCCGCACCGATCACCTCGCCAAGCTGCTCGATCACCGCCGCCGTCGTCTCGTCATCAAGCCCGGGGTCCACGACGTCCACGATCGGCGCCGGCGTCTCCGCCGCAAGCCGCTTCTCACGAACCCGCATCACCCCCGGCTGCTGACCCTCGTAAATCAAAATCCGCCGCCGCACCAGAAGCAGCGCCAGCACATACCGAAACGCCCGCTGCCGCGGCTGATCCGAACCCGCAAGCTGCTCGAACAAATCCAAAAGCTCATCATCCCCGAGCAGCAGCTTCTTCTTCGTGTCCCCCGCGTGGTGCGTCGCACGCCAGCTCGCAAAGAGCCTCATGCCCGCGCCCGGCCGTGCCCCCTCCCCCCACGCGGCGACCGAAAAATCAAGCCGCTGAAGCTCCTCACGCCCCTCGGCTTCCACCAGGGTCGCCACCATCGCCTCATCAGGAGCAAACTCACGCCCCGTCGCCGCGCAGCGGCCCGTCGAACGCGAGATGGGATACGAACTGCTGAAGATCCCGGCCATGGGCGAGTGTACCCACGGTTTCCCGCGAGGGATTCCCTCCTCGCTGCAGCGAGCCTTCGAAGCGCGGCAAGCCGCGACCCATTCCCGCTCTTCATTCCCGCAAAGCTCGGGACCGCCGCGCTCACGCGAAGGCGCCCGCTACCCCACCAATCGCCCGCACTGAATCTGAAACGCCCGGCACGCAGGCTCATCCGCCACGCGCGGCGGAAGCACGGTCGCGTCTCCGCACTTCGGACAGCGGGCAATCGCCCCGGCCGCTCTCCCTTCCGTCACGGTCACCATCCGACCCGCACACAGGAAATGCACCCGCGCGTGCGGCCTGGCTTGCTGCTGGCTCTCCTCATGGCTCATGCCGGTTCAATCGTCGAAATCGCGAGCGGAACTTCGACAGCGTTGGGCCCGGAACGTCCGATACCAGATTGGCCGCGGAGCGATCTGGAATTCCTCGAGTTAGCATCCATAAACTTCCCCGGTCCTCGGTATCCATCCAAAAACCAAACCCGCGAACGGTTTCGCCCGAGTATCATCTGGTCTCGGGGAACGGATGGGTGTCCGACAGAAGGGATAGCAAGCCGCGATGTCCGCGTTGGTACCAGCCTACTTGACCGTGCTTCCGGAGCCGCCGCCGCCTCCGACCGCGATCGGTCTCATCGCCGGCGGCGGCCAACTCCCCATCGTCATCGCGAAAAGCCTCAGCCGCGCGGGACACCCCGTCCACGCCCTCGGCCTCGCCAAACAGTTCGACCCCGAGCTTCCCGGCCTTTGCGCCAGCTTCCAGGAAGTCGGCCTCCTCAAGGTCGGCGGCTGGGGCAAAGCTCTCGCCAAGCTCGGCGTTCGCCACGCCATCATGGTCGGGAAGGTCGACAAAGCCAAGCTCATGCACGATCCGTTCCGGATCCTGCGCTACATCCCCGACTGGCGCACCCTCATGGCCTGGTACCGCCACCTCCGCCACGACAAGCGCTCCTACGCCGTCCTTTCCGCCATTGCCCACGAGCTCGACCGCTGCGGCGTCGCGCTGTTGGATTCCACCGCGCCCATCCCCGATGAGATGTCCACGCCGGGTGTCATGACCAAGACGATGCCCTCCAAGGAGCAGCGCGGCGACATCGACTTCGCCTGGCCCATCCTTCAGCAGATGCTCAGCCTCGACGTCGGGCAGGCCATGGCCGTCCGCGAACGCGACACGATGGCCGTCGAAGCCGTCGAGGGCACCGACCGCATGATCGAGCGCGTCGGCCAGCTCTGCCGCAAACAGGGCTGGACACTCGTCAAAGCCGCTCGCGCCGGCCACGACCGCCGCAGCGACGTGCCCACCGTCGGTGTCACGACCATCGAAAACCTCGCTCGCAACGGCGGTGGCTGCCTCGCTCTCGCCGCCGGCGAGGTGATCATGCTCGACAAGCGGGCCATGATCGCCCGCGCCGATGAGCTTGGCATCTCGATCGTCGGCGTCCCCTCGGCCCACGCGTGAGCCCCGACCCTTCGCCATCCGACCGCTCTCCATCCACCCCGCCAGCTGGCGAGCCCAAGCCCTACGTCTCCAAAGGCGGCCTCAAGCTCGCGCACGCGCTGCGACAGTTCAGCGTCGATGTCACCGGCCTGACCTGCGTCGACCTCGGGTGCAGCACCGGCGGCTTTACCGATTGCCTGCTGCGTCACGGGGCTTCTCACGTCTTCGCGGTCGACACCGCGTACGGAGAGCTGGCGTGGACGCTCCGCAAGGATCCGCGCGTCACGGTGATGGAACGGGAGAACGCCCTGCACGTCGCGCCAGGGGCGGCGGTCTCGCTGGCGACCCTCGACGTGAGCTGGACGCCGACGAAGCTCGCCGTCCCGGCCGCTCTCCGCTGGCTTGCGCCCGGCGGACGGATCATCGCCCTCGTCAAGCCGCACTACGAAGCAAAGCCCCTCGGCATCACGCTCCCCCGCGGCGGAGTTCTCGACGACGGTCAGGCCGCGTCGATCGCCCGGACGGTGATCGACGCTCTCCCGCAAGCCGGCGTCCGCGTCCTCGGCGAGACCCAGTCTCCCATCCGCGGCGGGAGCAAGCTCAGCGGGAACCTCGAGTGGCTCGTCCTGCTCGAACCCGCGTGAAAAACAGAGCGGGCGCCCTCGAAGAGGACGCCCGCCCGATCTCTTGCTTGGAAAG
>JBIKTT010000170.1:0-5471 GCA_044347925.1 Phycisphaerales bacterium | reverse complement strand
CCGGGTGCATCACGACACACCCCGCCCGGAGCTTGGCCGCCCGGTCCGCCGTCAGGGCGTACCCCGCCCGGTACTCACGCACGGACGCGATGACCCCGCTCTTGCGCTCGCCGCCGGAAGCCGCTCCATCTCCGTCGTGACGCTCAAACTGCATCCGGAGCATCATCACCGCATCCGCTTTGGACAGGTGCTCATCCAGGTCGTGCGAAACTATGCAGCCAAGCGACGCCAACCCCCCCGGAGCAAGCCCCGGGGGGCCGATGCAGACGACCTCCGCTCCGAGCTTGGACATCCCCACGATCGCCGACCGGGCCACGCGGCTGCTCGCCACATCCCCGACGATGAGGACCTTCAGGCCGCGAAGATCAAACCCCTTGAGCCGTCCGTGCGACTCCGCCAGCGTGTAGGTATCCAGAAGGCCTTGGGTGGGGTGTTCGTGGCGGCCATCGCCGCCGCTGATGACCGGGCAGGACACGGCCGCAGCGATCTGCTCGGCGGCGCCGGACTGTTTGGCCCGCACGACGATCGCGTCGACCCCCATCGCTTCGACGTTGAGGGCCGTGTCGACGAGCGTCTCGCCCTTGTTCACGCTGCTCGCAAACCCCATCAGATCCACGACTTCCGCGCCCAGCCGCTTGGCCGCGACCGAGAAGCTCGTCCGTGTCCGCGTCGAATCCTCAAAGAAAAGGTTCGCGACGATCCGCCCGGCCAGGGGCAGGTCGCCCGAGGGCTTCTCCAGCACCTTGTGCATCGCTTTGGTCGACGCCAGAAGCTCGCGGATCGTGACCGCGTCCAGATCCGCCAGCCCCACCAGCGACCGCGCCTTCGAAACCTTCGCCATAGCCCCAGTCTAGCCGACCCGATTCCCGGTTCAGCGGGCCGCCCGTCATCGGCCCAGGGTCTTGCAGGTCAGCTTGAGCTGGCCCTCCGAAACCTGGACTCCCGTGATCCGCACCCGGCGGTCGTCCGCAAGCTTGAGCACCGGCTCTTCCATCACGATCGACTCGCCCTCGATTCGAAGCCCGGCTCTGGCCGCCGGCTGAAGGGCCCGGGCCGCCCAGGTGCTCGGCAAGCCCAGCCGCCCCACGCTCGCCGACCGGATCACGAGCACCAGCCGGCCGCGTTCATCCACCGCCGGCGAAACCCCCACAGTCACGATCCGACCCTGTTCGAGCTCGCCCGCGAGGTAGAGCGCCCCCGCTCGAAACATCACCCGGACCGACTTCACCCCGGCTCCGAGCGAGACCGGCGGCACGCGGGTGTTCATCCAGTCCACAAGCCGTGTCGAAAGCCAGCCGTTGGTCGCGCCCTCCTCCAGCGCGAGCTCCCAGGCTTCACCCACGGCACGGACGCGATGTCCGTCGCTGACAACCTGTTGCTCAAGTCTCTCGGCCGCGGGCGCGACCTCGGGCCCCTGCGGAGTGGGCTGCCACCATTCCGGCTGCTGCCACGACCGCCTCCAAGCCACCCACGAGATGATGGAAACGCCCAGCAGGAAGACGACAAGCCCGGCCGCGGCCGCCCGCCTCCAGCGGAACCAGCGCCGAAGCCAGACGGAACCGTGCGGAGCGGTCCGCGGGCCGAAAAAAAGAAACGCGCGGGCCGAGTGACCCGCGCGCTGTTGTGCTTGGCTTTCCTGTTCCATAGCCGCTCCGCGATCATCGCCGGGCCGGGCTTGCGGCCCACAACCAGACGAAGATTCGGATCAACGCTTGGAGAACTGGAACCGGCGGCGAGCGCCAGCCTGGCCGTACTTCTTACGCTCGACCTCGCGGGCGTCGCGGGTCATGAGACCCTCGGCACGGAGAGCGGCGTAGGTGCTGGGGTCGTAGCCGACGATCGCGCGGGCGACGCCGAGGCGGATCGCCTGGGCCTGACCCATCGTGCCGCCGCCGTGGACGGTGGCGACGATCTCGAACTTGCCTTCAAGGCCGGCGACCTTGAGGGGAAGGACGCAGTCGTTGCGGTCGCGGAGCTCGGCGAAGAACTTCTCAACGGTCTTCTTGACCTTCTTGTCCATCGACTGGATCGTGAAGGTCTGCTCGCCCTTGGCCGGGCGGATGCGGACGCGGGCGACCGCGGTCTTGCGGCGGCCCGTGCCCCACCACCAGCCACGCTTGTCAGCGGCTTTCGCCGTGCGCGAGGGCTTGACGGCTTCGGTCGTCGCCGGGGCGGAACCCGCCACCGCCGCGCTCACCGCGGACACCGGATCGATCTTCGTGCTGCTCAGGTTCATGCTGCTCATGTGTGCCTCGTCATCCGGCGGTCAGTGCCAGCCGGGGTGTTGGTTGGTGTGTGACTTACCCGACGACCAGCTCTTTCGGCTTGTGGCCGCCGTGAGGATGTTCGACCCCTTCGAACACGTGCAGATTCTTGAGCATCACCCGCGCGAGGCGGTTCTTGGGGAGCATGCGGCGGACGGCGTCGCGGATCAGCCGCTCGCAGTCACGGTCGCGAACCTGGTTGTACGACTCCATCTTCAGGCCGCCGGGGTACTCCGTGTACCGCTGCTTCATCCGCTGCTCACCCTTGCGGCCGGTCATCGCGACCTGCTTGCCGTTGAGCACCACCACCGCTTCGCCCGAAAGGACGTGCGGGGTGTAATCCGGACGGTGCTTGCCCTGAAGGACGATCGCCAAAGCCGAAGCCAGACGGCCCAGCGGGACATTCGTCGCGTCCACGACCCGCCAGGTCGTCGACATCGTGCCGGGCTTGTTCAAATACGTTTCACGACGATGCATGCGTCACCTCGTCAGACTCAATCGACCCCGTCCCTCAGGCCCCGGACGCTCCCGCCCATCGGCGACAACACCCAAAGCCCTCGCGGGCGAGTTCGGTTCGCTGCCTCCCGGGCAGGACGGGCCGGACTATCCGGCATGATTCCCTCAGTGGGGGAAAGGATCATTCACCACCTCCGCCCCGAAGTCAACGCACCACACCCCAGCCAGACCTAATCAGGCCCGGTGTTTCCCCTGGTCTTGCCGCCCCCGGCCAGCCCTCAAGCTCCCAAACGCAAGATCACCACCCCGCCGCGACATCCTTTCTTATCCACAGCCCGACCCCATCAAGAGGCCCGGGTCGCGGTCCAACCCACATGGAGCTTTGTATGAAGATTGTCGCCCCTGCGATTCTCGCGCTCGCCGCTTCCTCCTCCGCTTTCGCCCAGTGTGTTCCGGACGCGGACACGTACTGCATCACCTTCGGATCGTTCTACAACGTCAACGGGGTGCCGCGAGCCGCTCTGACCCTCACCCGAGGCGTCACCTATACCTTCCAAATGGTGAACATTCCCGCCGCCCACCCCTTCTACATCACCACAAGCTCAACCGGCGGGTTCGGCGGTCCGGGGCGGTACCTCAACGGCGTGAATCCCGGGACCTCGGTCTTCGGCAACCAAGCCATGACGTTCGCGGTCCCGATGGATGCGCCCAACACCTTGTACTACCAGTGCAGCGTGCACTCCAACCTCGGGGCCCGGCTGGACATCGTCGACCCGGCGTGCGCCGCGGATTACAACATGGACGGCTTCCTCGATTTCTTCGACTACGACGAGTTCGTCGCCTGCTTCGAGGACAACAACGCCTGCGCCCACGGCACCGCGGACTTCAACGGGGACGAGTTCGTCGACTTCTTCGACTACGACGCTTTCGTCGAAGCGTTCCAAGCCGGCTGCTGATCGACATCCGGTTCTTCCAGGCTTAGGCCTGACGCAACGCCAACGCCCGTCGAAGTCCTTCGACGGCGTCGGCGTTTTTGCGGAAAGCCGCGCTGATCCGCCGCGAAGCCTCCCGCATCGGCTCCAGTTTGGCCGGATCGGTGACCTCGCGGAGAGCCCGTTCAACCGCCGCCGCATCCCCGGGAGGCACCAGCCGGCCGTTCTCGCCATCGCGCACAAGGTCAACCGCGGCTCCGACGACCTCGCTGACGATCATGGCAAGGCCGGCCGCGGCCGCTTCGAGCACCACCACGCCCCAGGCTTCCAGATCGCCGGGGTGCACGAAGACGTGCGACCACCGGTACATCGCGGCGGTCTCCGCGGGGTCCATGAGGAAGCCCGTCCAGATCACCCGGTGCTTGAGCTCGGCCGGCACGCGAGCTTGCCACGGCTCGCGCATCTCCCCATCGCCCACGATCACCATGTCCCACTCCGGACGCTCGGTGGCGAGCTTCACAAACGCGTCGATCGCGGCATCGAAGCGTTTGAGCGAGACCAAGCGGGCGCAGCAGATGATCCGCTTGCGAGCAGGATCGAGCCCGAATCGGCGACCGACGTCCTCCAGGAGCTTCGGCTCTGGGTGATCAATCAGCGTGTAATCGGGATCGGCCGGGCAGAGGAACATGCGCTCCTCGGCCGCGCCGTAACGCTTGAAGAACGCCCGTCCCGACGAGCCGCACGGCAGCACCGCCGCGCATCGCCGGATCAGCATCGGGAGGAGGATCTTCTTGAGCGCGCCGCGGATACCCCGCGGCTTGTCGCCAAGCACGTTGCTGTCGCCCCAGAGCGCGAGCGGGATGCCGAGCTTGTGGCACCTCAGGATGAACCGGGTGTGCGACCAGTAGCTGTACCCGACGAGGAAAACCCGCGCGGGCCGGTCCTCTTTCAGGATCGCCGCGAGATGATGAAAGGTCCGCATGTCCGCGCGGATACTGGCTTTCCATCCGTGGTGGTATTGCCACGGCTTGCCGACGCCGAGGTTCACGACGGGCTTGCCATCCACGTGCGTGTACTGCCAAGGTCCCCAGTCTGGGTTCTGCGTCAGCACCACCTTGAGGCGATACTCCGGCATCTCGCGCGCGACGCGCTCAAGGAACTGATGCCGAAAGGGCGTCAGGAAAGCCACCACCGCAAGCAGCAAGGGCCTCTCGTCCTTCACGCGTCAGTCCTTCAGAAGCGAGAAGAGCGTGATCACCATCAAAAGCACCGTCGCGTTGTGCAAGCAGTGCGCCGCGATCGGACCGATCAGCGAACCCCTCCACTCCCGCATCAGCGAGAAATTGAACCCCAGCGCGATCACCGGACCGAGCATCATCCACTCGTACCCGTGAGCGGCACCGAACGCCACCGCCACGATCGCCGCCGAAAGCACCACGCCCAAGCGACCCCGCAGATGCCGGAACATCGCTCCCCGGAAGATGCACTCCTCAACCAGCGGCGCCCAGATCGTCCCCAAAGCAAACAAAAGCCACGGCGCGATCCCGCCCTTGGTGACCAGTTCCACCACCGGATTCTCAACCGCGGGCGGCTCATCCGCGCCCGCAAGCCCCTGCTTGACCATCGCCGCGACCAGCGAAACCACCATCGCGATCAGCAGAAGCGGAATCCCCGCGAGATACCCGACCAGTCCGGCACCAAGCTCCGTGAAGAGCCCCTCGCCCGCGTGCAAGCCCATGTCGCGCCGCCACTGGGAGAACGACGTCCCGCGAACCACCGGCCAAAGCATCAGCGGCACCAGGAACCACTGAGCACCCAG
>JBIKTT010000169.1:0-5498 GCA_044347925.1 Phycisphaerales bacterium | reverse complement strand
CGCTTCCTGGAGCAGCTTGCCGACGTTTTTGGTGGTCTTGCCGGACCGGCGGGCGTGGAGGCCCGGGAACTGGCCGACGGTCCGCCTGAGCGCGGCGAGAACGGCGGGGAGCGCGAGGTCGGACTCGGGGGCGCCGTTGCTGATGATGAAAGCGTCGGGCCGCAGGCCGGCTCGCTCGGCGAGCGCCTCGTCCGAGGGCATCAGGCCGTGGTCGCTCAGGACCAGCGAAAGCACGACGTCCCCCATGCCGAACCCGACCGCGGGAGTCGAGGGGCCGCCGAAGAGCTCGACGAGGTGGTCGTAGCGGCCGCCGCCGGCGATCGCACGCTCGGCGCCGGTGTTCTCGTGCACCTCGAAGACCATGCCGGTGTAGTACGCCAGGCCGCGGACGACGCGCAGATCCAGGGGCGGCTGGCACCATTCGAGCAGGCCCATCCGCTGGAGGATGGTGAGCATCTCGCGGTGGCGTTCGATGGTGTCAAGTTTGATGCCGAAGGCTTCCGCGGAGAACTCGGAAGGGTCCTTGATCTCGCGGACGCGGATCAGCAGGGCGTTGAAAGCCTCTCGCACGTGCAGCGGGATGCCGCGGTGGACGCAGAAGTCGGTGTTCTCCTGTTCGGAGCGTTTGGCTTCCCCGTCGAGGTAGGCGTACCAGCCGTCGAGGCGGTCGGCGGGGAGGCCGCAGTGGAGCGAGAGATCGCGGATGAGGTCGCGGTTGCTGGTGCGGACGCGGACGTGCTCGGGCGTGAGGCCGAGCTGTTCGAGGAGGCCGATGCATGCGGCGATGCACTCGGCGTCGGCTTGGGGCGACGGGTCGCCGAGAATGTCGCAGTTCCACTGGAGGAATTCGCGGAGGCGGCCGCGCTGGGGGCGTTCGGCGCGGAACATCGGCCCGGCCATGAACCAGCGGGTCGGCTTGGGGAGGCTTCCGGCGCGGGCGGCGTAGAGGCGGGCGAGGGTGGGGGTGAACTCGGGCCGGAGGGCGAAGGTTTTTTCGCCGCCGAAACGCTGGAAGGAGAAAAGCTCGGAGACGATCCCCTCGCCGGACTTGACGGTGTAGGTCTCGAGGTGTTCGAAGGTCGGGCCGTCGATTTCCTCAAAGCCGTGGCGGATGGAGGCTGAACGCCAGGCTTCCATGATGTACCGACGCCGGTTGGCGAGGGCGGGGTAGAGGTCGCGGGTGCCGGTGGGAGCTTGGAATGAGCTTGGAGAAGCCATGGACCCACAGGTTAGGTCGGCGCGGCGGCATCAGCAGGCGGTTTCGAACGCGACCACGAAGTCCGCGTAATCGAAGAAGTCGACGAAACCGTCGCCGTTGGCATCCGCTGTCCGGCCCGGGGGGCACGTGGAGGTCTCAAAGCACGTCACGTAGTCGGCATAGTCGAAGAAATCGACGAAACCATCCCCGTTAAAGTCCGCGACGCAGTCTCGAACAAGCTGACGAGACCAGATCACCGCGCGGGAGCGGCCCGTCGCGATGTCCGTCGCGTAGCCCCCGACGTAAAGCGTCGTCGCGTCCGACCAGACGCACGTGGCTTCGGAGTCGTTGGCCAGGCTTGGCGGCAAGTACACCGAGAGGTTCTCGTACGTATCGGCAGATCCCCGCCACAAGGCCGCGGTCCGCACGATCGGATAGAAGACATATCCGACCTGCACGCCGTTGTACACCGCGGCCACACTCGAGCTGCGAGCTTCACCGGGTGGGTGCAGATTGACCCAGCTCTGAGCGCTGCCGCGCCAAAGCGAAGCCAGCAAATCGCCGATTTGGACCCAGCCGACCTGTTGGTCGCCGTGGATGCCAGTGGCGACCGATTGTCTTGCGTCAGCCGGATTCAGATCGATGCGTGATGCCGCCGAGCCGGACCAGAGGCTTGCTCGCGAATTTCTGCCGCTTAGAACCACGTATCCCACCTGGCGGCCATCGTGCACTCCGTAAGCGACCGATTCGGTCGCGGCGGCGGGAGCGAGGTTGACGACGGACGCCGCATTTCCGCTCCAAACGACAGCGGAGTACGTCGAGCGGCTTGCATCCAGCCGGATCGTGCCCACCTGTTGGGTCGCGCTCATGCCCAAGATCTTGCCCGAGCCTGATCCCGCCGGATTCAAGACTGTCCGCACACGCGTCGTGGCGTTCCAGAGGCTCGCTTCGTCACGGCCGGACGTCCGCACGTAGCCTCCCAATCGACCGCTGGCCACGCAGTGAACCTCACCCAGGCCAACCCCCCGCGTCAGATTCACCCAGGAATCCACCGACCCTCGCCACAGGCCTCCGGCGTTGAAGCCGCTATCGGACACGTTCCCGGTTTGCAGACCGGGCTCCCCGCCGGTCAAGGCTGACGACCTGATGTCGCCGTCGTTCGGGTGGAGAACCGTCACCGTCCACTGAGCGGACGCGGATGATGCGAGAGCGACCGAAAGACCGGCGAAGAAGGCTTGGCGCATGTGACCTCCCAGACGGATGATACCGATTGCAGGGAGGACTCGCGCTTCCCCCCCGGAGCCGACCGGTCGCTGCGGGGAAGTGGACAAGGCTGGAACCCCTGGAGGCTCCACATTGGGGAGATTCGGGCCTATCCTTGCCTCCCTACGGGGTTTCATGCCCGTTCGGGAACGATTCGGCTCTGAACCATTGAAGAGGACTCCGCGATGTCGACAACAGGCACGGTCACGCAGGTCATCGGCTCCACCTTTGACGCTCAGTTCCCCGAGGATTCTCTCCCGGACATTTACAACGCGGTCGAGGTGAAGGGCCAGACGAAGGCCGGCGACCTGTATCTGGTCGGCGAAGTGCAGCAGCACCTGGGCGGCGGCCGCGTCCGCGCGGTCGCTCTGGGCTCGACCGACGGTCTCTCCCGCGGCATGGGCTGCGTCGACACGGGCCAGCCGGTGGCGGTTCCCGTCGGCGAGGGCGTGTTGGGCCGCGTGTTCAACCTGCTCGGCCAGCCGATCGACAAAGCCGGTCCGGTCAACGCCACCAAGCGCAACCCGATCCACCGCGCTCCTCCCGAGTTCTCCCAGCTCAACCCCAAGACCGAAATGCTCGTCACGGGCATCAAGGTCATCGATCTGCTCTGCCCCTTCGTCCGAGGCGGCAAGATCGGTCTGTTCGGCGGTGCAGGTGTCGGCAAGACCGTCGTCATTCAGGAAATGATCGCCCGCGTCGCCAAGAACTTCGGCGGCTACTCGGTGTTCGCCGGCGTCGGCGAGCGCACCCGCGAGGGCAACGACCTCTGGCGTGAAATGAAGGAAGCCGCCTACACCGACGAGAACGGCAAGACCGCTCACGTTCTGGACAAGGTGGCGATGGTGTTCGGCCAGATGAACGAGCCGCCGGGCTCGCGTCTCCGCGTCGCTCTCTCGGCCCTCACGATGGCCGAAGAGTTCCGCGATGCATCGGGTAAGGAAACCCTGATGTTCGTGGACAACGTCTTCCGATTCACCCAGGCGGGTTCGGAAGTGTCGGCTCTGCTGGGCCGCATGCCGTCGGCCGTGGGTTACCAGCCCACCCTCTCGACCGAGATGGGTGAGCTTCAGGAACGCATCACGTCGACCGACAAGGGCGCCATCACGTCGGTGCAGGCGATTTACGTCCCCGCCGACGACTTGACCGACCCGGCTCCCTCCACCACCTTCGCCCACCTTGACGCCTTCATCTCGCTCTCGCGTGGTATCGCCGAGAAGGGCATCTATCCGGCCGTCGATCCGCTCGGCTCCAACAGCCGAATCCTGGACCCGCAGATCGTCGGCGAGCGTCACTACCGCGTGGCTCAGCGCGTGCAGCGCACGCTCCAGCGGTACAAGGACCTGCAGGACATCATCGCGATTCTGGGCGTCGACGAGCTTTCCGAAGAGGACAAGCTCACCGTCAGCCGTGCTCGTAAGCTCGAGCGATTCCTCTCCCAGCCGTTCCACGTCGCCGAGCAGTTCACGGGCTTCAAGGGCGTGGACAGCCCGCTTGAGTCGACCCTGGACAGCTTCGAGCGCGTCTGCAACGGCGAGGGCGACAACCTCCCCGAGGGTGCGTTCATGTACGTCGGAAGCTTGGACGACGCGAAGGCCAAGGCCGAGAAGATGAAGGGCTAAAGCCCGATTTGAGATTTCAAATTTGAAATCTCAGATTGAAGAAGAACCAACGAACCCCTCGCGCAAGCGGGGGGTTTTTCGTTGGACCCAGGATCCCGATATCATCGGGGCGAACGGAGGATCTATGGATTCCAACCCGAGCACCCCTTCCGCCGACCAGGTCGTCAAGACCGCACCCATCCTGGTTCTCGGCCTTCTCATGGGTCTGATCTCCTTCGCTGGCCTCGGAGCCTTCATGAGGACGCAGAACCAGCCCGCGCCCGGCGGGCCACCCACGAACGCGACGGCGCCGGTCGATGACCAGTACCTCTTGCTCGGAATGGGCGGCATGCTTCTCATCGCCGTGCCGGCCCAGTTCATTCTCGCCAAACTCGCCGTCGGGCGAGCGAAAGCGGCGGCGGAGGAGTTCAAGACCGAGCAGGACAAACGGGGCGCGATCGCCGCCGTCTTCATGGTGACGACCGTCACGCGAGCCGCGTTCGCCGAGGGCGCCGGCCTGCTCGGAGCGATGATCGTCTTTCTGACCGGCAATCTGCTCGGCTTGGTCGGCGTCGCGATCTCAGCCGTTCTGCTTGTGCTCCTGCTTCCCGCACGCTCGCGGTTTGACCGGCTATGCCGCGACGCGACCGAGACGCGTTTCGGAATGTGACGTACCGTCCGACATGCTCGCACTTCATCCGACCCTGACCGGCAAGCACGTCACGCTTAGGCCTCTGACGATGGACGACGCTCGGGCGTTGCACGCGATCACGCCACCCGGGACCTTCCGATACTTCCTGAACTGGCCGCTCGGCCCCACCGCCGACGACTTCGCCGAGTGGATGAAGCGGCGCCTCTTCGCGCCGGATCAGTCGCCGTTCGCGGTGGTCCGCAATACCGACGGCGCGATCGTGGGGTCAACGAGCTACATCGACATCCAACCCGCCCACAAGCACGTCGAGATCGGGTGCACGTGGTACGCGGCCGACGCTCGCGGGACGGCGGTCAACCCGGAGAGCAAGCTCCTGCTGCTCGACCACGCGTTCAACAAGCTCGGCTGCGAGCGAGTGACCCTCAAGTGCGACGGCCGCAATGACCACAGCCAGCGGGCGATCGCCAAGCTCGGAGCGACGCGCGAGGGCGTCCTCCGCAAGCACCGCATCCAGCCCGACGGATTCGTACGCGACACGGTCTACTTCAGCATCATCGCGAGCGAGTGGCCGAGCGTGCGGCCGGCGGTTCTCGAAAGAGTGCTCGCCCGCTGACGCCGGTCATCGCCGACCCGGCAAGGCCGCACTCTGGACACGGCGCTGCGGCGTCAAGACCGGTCCTCGCGTACGCGCATCGAATACACAACCCACGTCGGCGTCTCCACGCACGCCGCGCCATTCCCGGCGCGTGCAACAGGCCGCGCCAAGCAACCCCCGTCACCGCAG
>JBIKTT010000168.1:0-5515 GCA_044347925.1 Phycisphaerales bacterium | reverse complement strand
CGGGCCGCGCTCCTTCTCTCACTCTTGGCGCTCGCGTCCTGCCGCGAGGGCGGGAAGCAAGCCGCCAAGCCAGCCACACCGGCCCCCATCAAGGTCTCGCTCACCCCCGTCGCGACCAAGCCGACCGACCGGTTCGTCGAGATCACAGGCACGCTTTTCGGCGAGGAGGATGTCACGATCGCGGCCGAGGTCCCCGGGCGGATCGTCGACATCGCCGCCGACCTGGGAGATTCGGTCAAGCACGGCGGCCCGCTCGCCACGATCGACACCACCGACTACAAGCTCGCGGTTGATGAAGCCCGCGCCTCGCTGCTTGCCGCGCTCGCCCGCATCGGCCTCTCCGAGCTTCCCGAGGGCGAGGTCGATCTCGACTCCCTCCCGCTTGTCATCCGCGCGATCGCGCAGGAAAGCAACGCGAAAGCCCGCCTCGATCGCGCCCGCAGGCTTTACGAACGCACGCCGCCGCTGATCTCCGAACAGGACTTCGCCGACATCCAGACCCAGCACGAAGTCGCCCGCACGGTCGTCGACAGCGAGCGCCTCAACGCCCGCTCGCTCCTCGCCGATGCCCGTGTGAAAGCCTCCACCCTCAGGCAGGCCGAGCAGCGGCTTCTCGACACCCGCGTCATCGCGCCGATCGAGAAGCCCCTGACGTACCGCGTCGCGGCCCGTCAGGTCTCCGTCGGCGAGATCGTGGCCCAGGGCCAGTCGCTTTTCCGCCTGGTCGCGAGCGACCGCGTGAAGTTCCGCGGGCTTGTCCCCGAACGCTTCGCGAAGGACATCGCCGCGAACACACCGGCCAACGTGATCGTCGACGGGTTCGCCGACCCCTTCGTCGCGACCGTCTCGCGCATCGCTCCGGCGGTTGATGTCTCCACGCGGGCCTTCAGCATCGAGATTGAAGCCGCGAACCCCAACGGCCTGCTCAAGCCCGGCAGCTTCGCCCGCGCACGCGTCCTCACCCGCACCGATCCGAACGCTCGCTTCGTGCCCGAATCAGCCACCGTCCAGTTCGCCGGCGTGCAGCGGGTCTTCTCGGTCAAGGACGGCAAGGTCGTCGAACACCGGGTTGAGTTCGGCGCCGCGCACGGCGGCATGGTCGAAGTGCTTAAGCTGCCCGAAAGCGTGACCTCCGTGATCGACAAGCCGGCCAAGGAACTCGGCACGGGAACGCCCGTGAACGCCGGATAACTTCACCGCACGGTCATCTGAACGACCAGGCAGTCGTCCGCAAGCGCCGCCCGCCCGCGGTGCTGCTGGATCCGCCGCTTGGCGCCGTCGAGCGGATCCTCGGCACCCTGCCTGCCGGGAAGGAGCGCGCGGTGAAGCTCGGGCAGACCGAGAAGCTCGCCATGCTCATCCCGAGTGTCCATCGCGCCGTCGGTGAAGAGCACCACGCGATCACCGGGAGCCAGCGGCTGTGTTCGAACCCGTTGCTCGGCTTCGAAAAGTTCGGGCGGCAGCACACCAAGCATCGTGCACGTGCCCGACAGCTCATCGGCTTCGCTCCACCCGCCGGTCGCCGTACGGACCACGCCCGGCGGGTGCCCGGCGTTGGACCACGAAAGCTCGGCCCGTCCATCCTCGAGCTTGGTCAGACGAACGGCCACCGCCGTGGCGAACATCGCCTGCCCGGCGAGAGCGGCATGGGCGTACGCGTTCAGGTCGGCGACGAGCTCCGCCGGCGTCGCGTGCGGCTTCTCCGCGAAGAACCGCTGAATTTCGCCGTGGAGCCGGTTGACGGCGAGGGCGGCCGGCACGCCGTGTCCCGAAACGTCGATCAGCACGACCGTCGTCGACTCCTCCGCCCCAGTGGCCGTCGGCGCGTGGATATAGAGAAAGTCCCCGCCGATCTCCCGCATCGGGTCGTACCAGTACCGCACCTCGCACGGCCCGCGGTCTACCGGAGGCGGGAAGAGCGATTCGTGGATCCTCCGCGCGTACGCAAGCTCGGACTTGAGCTCTCCGTATCGCTCGCCGAGCACCCGCGTGTGAAAACGCTCACCCAGAAGCGTGTAGCTTCGATAGCTCCAGAAGACCCCGGGCAACCCCACCAGCGGAAAGACCAGAATCAAAAGCACGCGCACGGCCCAGTGCCCCGGGTAAAGCACCATCGCCACCACCGCGAACGTCACCCACAGAAGCAGAATCGGCGTCGCCGCTTCCTTCCACGTCAGCGGGATGATCAGCGCCCCCGCCACGTGAAGCACGAACACCGCCACCAGCGCCGAGATCCCCGTCAGCACCGCCGCCGTGTCCTCCCCGACGCTCACGCCCGGATTGCGATTCAGGTATTCCGTCAGCGGCTGTGTCAAGAGAGCGATCCCGCCCGCGAGAAGCCACAGCCGCCGGAGGATCGTGACCAGCCCCTCGTGGTCAGGCTTGGTGTTCTTGATGATGACCGCCGCGCCGGCGAAGACCGACGCGAGCACGAAATCGCTCGCCGCGTCCAGACGCGTCCCCGCCCGCTCCGATGCCGTCTCATCCCACTGAAACCAGAGCGTCGCGAGGTTCCAGAGCAAGCTCAGCGTCAGAGCCGCGGCTCCGAATCCGCAGTACCACTCCAGCCGGCGTCGCAGCACCCGCGTCCGCTCCGCCGCCAGGGCAAGCTTGAACGTCGCATCCTCCATCTCGGGCGCAATCGGCGGAGGCTCAAGCTCAAGGAGTCGGGCGAGCATGCTCATGCGCGAACCCCCGGGGACGTCAGCCCCCCGCCGGATCGGCATGTCGCGAAAGTCATCGCCATCGGTGAAGGATACTCCCCCGCGCACCACCCCAAACCCCGCCCTGCCGAGCCGGCCGACGCGCACCGGCACCGAGTTCTACACTTGCCCCCTATGAGCTTGCTTGTCACCGGAACCATCGGCATCGACGACATCGTGACTCCCACCGGGCATGCGACCCAGGTTCTTGGGGGTTCGTGCATGTACTTTTCGGCCGCCGCGTCCTTCTACGGGCCCGTCCGGCTTGTCGCCGCCGTCGGCGAGGACTTCCCGCCCGCTTTCCGCGACTCCCTGAAAGCCTTCCCGTCCGTCGACACGGCCGGCCTCGAGACGCGAAAGGGCTCCAAGACCTTCCGCTGGGGCGGCAAGTATCACCAGAACATGAACACCCGCGACACGCTCTTCACCGAGCTTGGCGTCGTCGGTGAACACCCCCCCACCGTGCCCGCGCTCTACGCCGACTCGGGCTACGTCTTCCTCGCCAACGGCCCACCCGCGGTCCAGAACGGGTTCCTCGAGCAGGCCCCCAAGCGCAAGCTCTCCGTCGCGGACACGATGGACCTGTGGATCAACGTCGCCCGCCCGGACCTGCAGGTCCTGCTCCGCAAGGTCGACGGCCTGGTCCTCAACTACGACGAAGCCGAGCTCTTTACCGGCAAGCCCAACAGCGTCTCGGCCGGCCGCGCGATCCTCGAGATGGGCCCCCGCTTCGTCGTCATCAAGAAAGGTGAGCACGGCTGCCTGCTCGTCCACCGCGACGGCATCTGCGCCCTCCCCGCGTTCCCGACCGAGACGATCGTCGATCCCACCGGCTGCGGCGACACCTTCGCCGGCGGCATGATGGGCTCGATCGCGGCGGACAAAGCCAACACCGACCCGGGCTCGATCGCGTCCATCCGCCGCGCCCTCGTTCACGGCACCATCATCGCGAGCTTCACCATCGAAGCGTTCAGCCTCGACCGCCTCAAGACTCTCGCCCGCAAGGAGATCGACGAGCGGTACCGGCAGTACGCGACGATGGTGCGGATCGACTGATTCAGATCGCCCGCTTCGCAAGCTTTCAGGCTCAGGGCAGCTTCTGCTCCAGAAGCCACTCGACAACCTCCGGCAGCACGTGCCCGACGACAAGCGTGTGCCCCCATCCTTCGGCTTCCAGGAACCGGCTCGGCGGCTTGACGCCCGCCGCGGCCTTCCGCGCCCGCGTGATCGAAAAGAGCGGATCCAGCTCCGCCGCGACATCGAATCGCGGCGCACGTCGGACTCCCTCCTTCGGCGCCGAGACAAGCCCGCCCCCCGCGATGCACGCCGCTCCCGCGATCACCTCGGACCGACCGGCCGCGAGCGAGGAAACCGCTCCGGCTCCCATCGAGTGCCCGATCAGGTACACGCGTTTGGAATCAATCGGGTAGTCCGCCGAGAGGTCCGCGACAACCCGATCGAACGCGACGTTGGAAGCCGCGCTGTACGTCAACGGGCAGACCACGATGAACCCGTGCTTGTCCGCAAGCTCCCGGATCAGCCCGCCGCCGTAGCCCTCGAAAAACATGCTCTCATCCCCGCCCGCGCCGTGAAACGCGACCACGAGCGGGACAGGCGCCACCCCCGAAGCCACGCGTGCCGGTGCGTACACGCGGCACGGGATCGACACCTCGCCGCTCATCACCACGCGCCAGTGATCGCCGGGCTTGCCCTTGTACGGGTTCTCCCCGTTCTCAATCGCCGCGACCTCCGCTTCCGTCGCGGCGGCCAGCGCGTCCATCGAAGCCAGAAACCGCGCCGACACCTTCGTGCTCGCCTCGTCCACGAGCAATCCCGCCCGAGCCTTGGCGGTCGCCGCCGCCCGCTCGCTCTCGGGACCCGTCGGCCGGATCGCTTTCAGCCGGTCCTCAAGGCGAGTACGCGTCTCTTCCACCGACGCACCTCGGATCGTCACGCGACCCTTGGGGATCTCGATCGCTTCGCTCGCACCCTTGCGCGACGCGACAACAATCTCAAAGTCACCCCGGGGCATGGAATCAAACCTCGACGCCAGTTCAAGCGCGAAGCTCGTCAACCTGGATCCTTCGACCTTCAGCTCAAGCGGTGCCCGCCACGCTTCCCGCCCGTCGCTCGCCAACAGCACCACATCCAAGCCAACCACATCGCTCGCACCCATCTCCCCCGCCGAGAACATCGGCGCGAAAGCAATCGCCGCCGTCTCCTTGTTCCCCGGGTGGATCACCGCGGCCGTCGGCGTCACCCGAAGCGACTCCGCCACCCGCCGGTCGAGCGTCGAGGTTCGTCCCTCGATCTCCCGAACCATCTCGGCGAGAGTCTGCACCGCGGAGGTGTACCGGCCCGAGAAAAACGCGATGCTCGCCTGATCGAATCGCCGGTTGTAGTCCGCGATCTTCTCGCCCTTCGGAGGGGACGCGCGGAGCGCCTTCTCGAACTGAAGATACGCCAGCGCGAGGTCCTTCCGAGAAGCCGACACATACGAAGCAGCTTTGGCCTCGGGCACCACTTCCTGCGGTGCGGGGGACGCCGGCTCCGGCTGCGCCCACAAGATCTCCGCGCCTCCCATCATCACCAAAGCGGAAAGAACGACGCGCATCGATCACCTCCGGAAAGCGACCCTAAACAAACCGCGTGGAAAGAGCCACGCACCCGGCAAGCGGCCCCTCCGACTCCCGATCCGCAAGCACTCGCTCCTGCAGCGTACCGATCCGCGCCGCCGTGGGCTGCCACGCGAGAAGCGTGCTCCCGCTCCCCGTCATCATTACTCGCGTGCCCAGAACCTCGCTCGCCCGATC
>JBIKTT010000167.1:0-5545 GCA_044347925.1 Phycisphaerales bacterium | reverse complement strand
GTTCGAGCGCGATCAGGTTGTACGGAGTTTTCTGCCGCTCCAGGTCGACGAACCCGGCGAGCATCTTCTTGATGTCGTTGGCGATGCGCGTGTCGCAGACGATCGTGGCGTCACCCATTCCCTGGAACCGCCGCTGCGAGCAGTAGTACGCGAGGCCGCCGATGTGGTCCATGTGGCCGTGGCTGACCGCGCAGAATTTGCTCGAGAGCGCGGCGCGCGGACACTGACCCATGTCAAAGCACAGGTCCAGCTCCGGGATCTGGACGGTGGTGATCTCGCCGGCGATCGAGATGCCCTGCACGCGGTAGGGCGGGATGAACAGGAACCCGAGTGAGCCCTCACGGGGCGGCGGCTTGGGAATCACGAAAAGCCTCCAGAGCCGGACGGCTCGGTCCGGGGGAAGTGCGGGGGTACAAAGGCATGATATCACGGATGGCGGCGGCGGATGCCACGAACATCGCGGATTTGCGCGCGAACTGAGTTCGTCCCGCTCGCGCTGAACGCTTGCTTTGCGCGTCGCCACGAACCAGTAAGGAGTCTGTTGCCATGAGCCTGTCCCTCCGCACCCTGACCGCCTGTTCTATCGCCGCTTCCGTCGCATGGGTCGCCCAGGCCCAGCCCGCGTCCGCTCGCGGCAAGATCGAAAGCGTCACCGTCTATCGCGGCCAGGCGCTTGTCACGCGAGCGCTCGAACTGACCCAAGCGGCCGGGCTCGCCGAGGTTGTCGTCACCGATCTGCCGCCGCGCGTGCTCGCGGGCAGCTTGTACGCCGAGGGCGGTTCGGGCGTCCAGGTGCGAAGCGTGCAGTTTCGCACGCGGCCGGTGGCGCAGGATGTGCGCGAAGACGTGCGGAAGATCGACGCCGAACTCCTCGCGATGGGCGACCGCATGGCCGAGATCAACGCCGGCGTTCAGCGGCTTGCCGAGCGGCGGGCGTACCTCGAGAAAATGGAGAACTTCGTCGCCCCGACCGCTCAGGTTGAGATGAGCAAGGGCGTCCTCAACGCCGAGACCCTCACCGCTCTCGCCGATTACTCGTTCAAGCAGCGCGAGGAGATGTCCAAGCAGGCTTTGGACCTCTCCAAACAGCTCCGCGAGGTGCAGGGCGCGATGGAGCAGAAGCAGCGCGAACGCGACAAGCTCACCGCCGGCAGCGCCAAAACCGTCAGCGAAGCCGTCGTCTTCCTGAGCAAGGAGGGTGCCACCCCCTCGACCCTCAAGCTCCGCTACCTCGTCGACAGCGCAAGCTGGACCCCCTCCTACAACGTCCGCGGCGACATCAAGTCCGGCAAAATGACCCTCGAGTACTTCGCGTCCGTCGCTCAGATGAGCGGCGAGGACTGGGACGGCGTGCAGGTTGAGCTTTCGACCGCGACCCCCGCCATGATCGCCAAGGGGCCGGACCTCCTGCCGATGCAGGTCAGCCTCGCCGTGCCCGCGGACACGGGCTCGTCTGGAAAGGACTTCTACGCGGCCGCCAAGAGCGAGCTCAAGCAGCAGGCCCGCGACATCGACAACCGCCGCAACCGGGAGGTCCTCGCGCTCAATTCACCCGCGTCACGCGGCGCCGTCGCGGGGGGCCAGGCCGTGCAGGCCGAGGACACCCAGTTCGCCTTCGATCAGTTTGACCTCAAGCTCAACGACGTCGCGAGAGCCGATCAGATCCTCGATCTCGTCGCCGCCGACAAGGTCGTTCGCGAGGATGCGTCCAAATCCAAGGCCATCAAGCCGGTCGAAGAAGGCCTCAGCGTCACCTACACCCTCGCCGGCCGCACCAGCGTCCCCAGCCGCACCGACCGCCAGCTCATCCAGATCGCAAGCGTGCCATTGAAAGCCGACTACGCCAAGGTCGCGGCGCCCGTGCTCACGCCCTATGTCTACGACGAAGCCAAGGTCACCAACGAAAGCGGGATGGTTCTTCTCGCCGGGCCCCTCACGGCGTACTCCGGCGGCTCCTTTGTGGGCAACGGTGAGCTTCCCACCGTTTCCGCCGGCGAGTCCTTCTCGGTCGGGTTTGGCATCGATAGCAGCTTGCGAGCCCAGCGCGATCTGGTCGAGCGCACCGAGACCGTTCAGGGCGGCAACAAGCTCGTCGAGGTTGCGTACCGGCTGAGCGTCGAGAACTTCGGGGCGGCACCCGCCAAGGTCCGCTTGGCCGACCGGCTGCCCGTGGGCCGCGACAACGAGATCCGGATCACGATCCTGAACTCGTCCGTGCCCGCCGTGCAGGAAGAGGTCGATCGGCCGGGCGTCAAGGACAAGAAGACCGGGGTCATCCGGTGGGAGCTTGAAGTTCCCGCCCAAGCGATCGGCGGGAAAGCCGCCGCGGTCGAGTACAAGTTCAAGATGGAGTACGACAAGCAGATGACGGTCGTCGGAGTGGGGGGGATGCCCGTCACTCCCGGGGCGGCGCCCAAGCCCTGAAGCTTGTCCGACGCTCGCCTCATGACTGGTCGATGGAATCGGCCGCGGCGTCTACGCTCACCGCGTGGAAAACCCGAACCCACCGACGACATCTTCACCTCCGTCCGAGCCACCCGAGGCCCCGAAGCCCCGTTCGCAGGGCGAAGAAGAGGGTGCGGGCGAGATCGCTCGCAAGCTCGGTCCGGCGGGCGTTCTGGGCCTCGCGTGGGCCTTCTTCCCCGCGATTTTCGGGACGACCATGCTCGTGTACGCGGACACGATCGGGACGTGGTTGCGTCAGCACGAGTCCAACGGACCATTGATCTATGCCACGGCTTTCGTGCTTCTGTCCGGCATTGGTGTGATGCCGACCTACGCCTCGGCGATTCTGGGCGGGTGGGCGTTCGGGTTCAAGATCGGGTTTCCGGCGGCGCTGGTCGGCTTTCTCGGCGGAGCGGTGCTGGGGTACTGGATCGCCCGGGGCGCCTCGGGAGACCGCGTGAAGAGCATGATCGCGGAGAAGCCGACGTGGCGTGCGGTCCACGATGCGCTGATCGGCGGGTCGTTTCTCAAGACGCTCGCGATCGTGACGCTGGTGCGGGTGCCGCCGAATTCGCCGTTCGCGCTGACCAACCTGGTGATGGCGAGCGTTCGGGTCCCGGTGTTGACGTACGTGCTGGGCACGCTGATCGGGATGGCGCCCCGCACCGCGGTGGTGCTCTATATCGCGACGCTTTTCCGCGACATGTCCGCCAAGGACGCGGCCAAGCAGACGCCGTGGTGGTACTACGTGATCATGGCGGTCGCTTCGCTGATCGTGCTCGGCGTGATCGGGCTGATCGCCAAGTCCGCGCTGAACCGGGTCACCCGTTCCGCCCAGCCGGGTGCGACCGGACAGGCCTGAGCCGGTAAGGTCTTCCGAGAACGTTCGTAAAGGCGCGAGCAAAGTCCGAACATCGTGTCGGACGCGTGCATCCGGCCGGAAGAGGCGCTCGAAATGATGTCCGGAGCTTGGGCGGGGCGTGATACGCTGAAGGATCGTGATGCGGAGGACTTTCAAATCCGTGCGGGCTTGGCGCCGCGGTGCCGCGGGTCCTGCATTCACGCTGATCGAGCTTTTGGTCGTGATCTCGATCATCGGGATCCTGGTCGGCCTGCTGATGCCGGCGCTGGGCTCGGTGCGCAAGCAGGGGCGGCACGTGAAGTGTCTGTCGAATCTCCGCGGGATCGGTGTGGGGATCGCCGCGTACATGCAGTCGGCGAGCAAGGGCGTGCTTCCGCACGTGCTCCCGCTTCATGATTCGGGGGGGAACCAGAACGATCCCTCTCTGTTGGATGTGCTCGCCGATTTCGTCGATGCGGCGGTGCCGCGGAAGGATGAAGACGGCAAGTTCCTCGCGACCGACCCGTGGATCTGTCCCGAGGATCGGGTTTCGAATGACGCAGAGGCGAACTTTGACCCCGTGTGGCGGACGTACGGCACGAGCTACGAGTATGGGCCGGGGGCGCTCATGCTGGTTTCGGAAGCCAACCTTCTGATCCCGCGTGAAAAGGTCGCCCGAGTCGTCACCGGCGTCTACGACCGGTACCCGAAGGACCTCGCGGTGCTGATGGATGCGCAGGACTGGCACACGCTCCGCAAGACACCGGGCGACAAGAAGAACGCTCTGTATTACAAGGACTGGCGAGCGGACTGGCTCCGCACGATCGATTCCGACGAAGCCGAGTCGATCTTCGCCGAGATCGCTCGGACAAGCGGTGGCCCCGGCTTCTAGGAAAGCACGATGAACGAACCGACAAACCAATTCGGTCAGGGCTCGCTGCTTGAAGGGCTTCAGATCCCGGTGCAACCGGCCCGCATCCCGCTCCGTCAGCGGCTGAATCGCGCGTGGGAGTCGCGGGTAGTGGCCTGGCGGGCGTGGGCATCGGCGACGCCCGAGCGTGCCCGCAACGTCCGGCGTGGGAGCGCGGGCGCGGCGGCGGTGCTGGTCATCGGGCTCGGCGCAGGGGCGTACTTCGCATTCGCTCCCAAGCCCCAGCCGGACTACCTCGTCGATCCATTCGACGACGTGCTTGATTTCACGATGCTCAGCGAGGAGTTCAACAACCTCCCGATCGATGAGCGCCTGAGGCTGATCAAGGAGCTGGTCGGACGGTTCAAGTCAATGGATGGGTCCGAGTCCGAGCTTGTAGCCGCTTTCGCCGCCGGGATCACCGGCCAGGCGCGGAAACAGCTCGAGAAAAACGCTTCCAAACTCGTCCTGGATGTCCTTGATCGCGAAGCGGTGAAGTACGAGAAATCCTCTCCCGAAGACCGCGAGAAAGCCATCGAGTCCTCGTTTGTCGCGCTCTTCAAGACCATGGACGCTCTCGACGGCCGCGAGACGGACAAGACCGACGAGGAGATCGTCGAAGAGGGGAAAGAGGAAGCCGAGCGCGGCAAGGAATGGATCAAGAAGCAGGACCGCGAGCGACTGGGCCGAAACACGGGGCGGATGGTCCTGACCCTCAACGACACCATCGCCAAGCAGGCTTCCGCCCAGCAGCGGGGGCGCATGACCCTCGTCATGCGGGACATGACGCGGCACCTGCGGGGCGAACCGATCAAGTGAGCTTCGGCGTGCGTGCTTCGGCGGCCGGATTGGCTTTAGTTGGGCGGACCGGCTTCTTCGACCGGCAGGTTCGTGCCGCGGATCTTCTCCTGCCACGGCTTCATGGTGCCGTCGTCGGGCTGGGGCGGCATGTCGGTCTCGGGCAGGTACGCCAGCTCCGGCACCGGACGGACGAGCGTTTCCCACTCGCGAGCGACCTCGACGCGCCACTCGTTGAAGCGGCCGGTGAGCCGAAGCTGCGTCATCGCGTAGGTGCCGTCGGTCGTCGGAACGATCACGTCAAGCTCCGCGCGGTCGTTGCGGATCCAAATGCGGGCGAGGTGGAAGATCGGAAGCTGCTGCGCCGATTCGGGCGTCAGCGGCTGGGACCCCTCACCGATGCGGTCAACCACCTCAAGGACCGCCGACCGGCGAAGGTCGGCCGGCAGGTTGAAAGCCACCGCGGTCGCGGGCTTGTACCGCTCCAGAGCCCACTTGCCGGCGGCCACGAGGGCGCCGCGGGTGTGAACGTTGTTCAGCTCGGTGCGGCC